>JANPKZ010000093.1:0-13217 GCA_031426295.1 Saprospiraceae bacterium | reverse complement strand
AAATTTTTCTCCTTCACTTTTTGCTGAGCGTGCAAATCTGCCGCAGGTGAAAATGATTGAATTAAAATTATCACAGGGTGCGAAGCCTGGTCATGGTGGTATCCTGCCTGCAGCAAAAGTTACTGCAGAAATTGCATCGATACGAAATGTTCCGATGGGTCAGGATGTACTCTCGCCACCATTTCATAAGGCTTTCAATACGCCTGTGGAATTATTGGAATTAGTTGCACGAATGCGTAGTCTTGCAGATGGCAAGCCTGTTGGAATAAAGTTATGCATTGGCCATAAAGGAGAATTCCTTTCCATCTGTAAAGCGATGGTGCATACAGGTATCAAACCTGATTTTATTACAATCGATGGAGGTGAAGGCGGGACAGGTGCATCACCTTTAGAATTTTCCAATAGTGTAGGCATGCCTATGAAAGAGGGCGTGTCGTTTGCGTACAATGCTCTGGTGGGTTTCAATCTGAAAGAGGATGTGAGACTATTTGCTTGTGGAAAAATCATTACCGGTTTTCATATGTTTCGTGCTCTTGCTTTGGGTGCGGATGCATGTTTTAGTGCACGTGGCATGATGATGGCGTTGGGATGTATCCAGGCTCTTGAATGTAATTTGAATACATGTCCGACAGGTGTTGCAACACAGGATCCTAAACTTACCCGGGGATTGGTTGTGACTGATAAAAAGCAAAAGGTTGCGAACTATCATGAATTGACTGTCCGCAATTTTGCAGAACTGATGGGTGCAGCGGGAATTGAACATCCTGACATGATCAACAGATCACACATCTATCGCCGAGTTTCGCACAGGGAATCGCAACGCCTTGATCAGATCTATCCATACATTTACAAGGGAAGCTTATTGCATGAAGATTCCATTCCTGCTTCCTGGATGTTTCATATGAACAATAGCAGTGCTGATAAATTTTTTATTCAGCAGCCGCTTGAATACCTTCACCTGTAGAAATATATCCTGATACAACCCGTATGAAAAGTAAGTTGAGGAAAAGTTTGTCGACCCGAGGATTTGAAAATCTGCGTGCACTCTATTACGACTACAAGCGGTACAAGACAAGAGTGTTTCAAAAGAAGATTCGGATGGAACCTACTTTTGAAAATGTGCAATTAGGTGCTGGTGTGCGAAATGTTGATGGGTGGGTCAATGTTGATCTCTCCGGTGGTGATGTGGATCTTGATCTAACCTTTGGAAAATTGCCATGGAAAGATACATCTGTTCAGAATATTGTTTCACAACATGTCATCGAGCATCTTGTGATTGAAGATGAATTGATACCATTACTGCGTGAAGCACACAGGATTTTAAAACCGACAGGAGAGTTATGGCTTGCTACGCCCGATCTGCGTAAGATCTGTCAATCGTATATTGATAATAATTGCAAAGAATTATATGATGATCGTGTTGCCCGTATGCCGCACTGGTCATTGAATGGATATCCGATACAACATATGATGAATGACTTTTTTCATCAACAAGGTGAGCACAAAAACCTGTTTGATTTTGAGCTGTTGAAGTGGGTGTTGGAAAAATCTGGTTTCCGCAATATCTCGCGTGTTACTGAAAAAGATCTACTTAATCGTTTTCCTGGTTTTCCTGAACGTGGGGATGATATCCAGGCGCTGTATGTGCTTGCGGTGAAAGACTGATCAGATATTTTTCTTCTGTACTTTTTTGTGGAGTTCATTCACCTTCATCATGGCGGCGGAGCCGTACCATGGATGGAGTTCGAGTGCGAAGCGTCCGGCCTTTACGGCGGGATCGGTTTCCGTTAATGCTTTTGCTTCTTCGATTGTTTCTACATTAAAAATATAAATGCCTTTCAGTTCACCGCCGTCGAGGAACGGGCCTGCAGCTGCGAGCTTGCCTTCATCGGCGAGGCGGAAGATGTTGTCGAGGTGCGCGCGTTGCAATTGAGCTGCCTGTGTGGAGTCCATGTCCTGGATGGGGCCGGCTTTGAGGAAAGCCATGACGTATTTTCTCATACCGTATTCATCTGCGCCAAGTTGAGCGGCGAGGGTGGAGTCGAATCTCATTTCATCAGAAGTGGATGCTGATATTTCTTTGTTGACTTTGACTTCAGGTTTGCAGGATGTGAAAAGAGCAGTCAGAGTCAGGAAAAAAATTGAGGTAGTGAGAGACTTCATGGTTTTTCGTTTAGGGGAGTAATGTTAGAAAAAAGAATGGTGCAGGAATGTGGTTGGTTAGTAATATGAGAATGAGTCGTGGAAACATTAGGATGGGGTTTGAAAAATGGGGGATGTCTGTTAATGTTAAAATTTCGAGTTTTTGAAAAATAGTTGGGTTTTGGCGGTCATACTTTGATGGGTTCGATACATATAAGGGTGGGGAGGTTTGGTGAAGAGGGGTAAGGTTGAAAACAAAAAATTATGGGGTATGGCTTTTTCGAAATCCAAACTTTACGCAGATGAATATCAAAAACTTTGTGGGTTTACCAGGGCCTTTGGTCATGAAGCCAGATTGCTGATTCTTGACCAGTTATGTCTTGAGGGACGATGTACCGTTGAAGAATTGAATCGGGATCAGCCGATTTCACAAGGTGCGCTTTCCGATCATCTTAAAATCCTCAGGGAAGAGCATATGGTTTTCTGGGAGGAACGGTATCCGTATATCTATTATTCTCCGAATGTAGAGCAGATTATGTTGGCAAAAAAGATGTTGAAAGTGTTTTTTGGGAGAATTATTCCTGGGAAAAAGGGGAAGAAAAAACCGCATAGCAGAAAAGCTTAAACGGATATTGACTATATCATTTTGAAGGTCGTGATTTCTTCAAATACTCTCGTTAAAAATGGGATGTACATCCGTGGGTAAATCACTGGAATACCTACCAGTATTGATTAAACGGATATTGACTATAACTATGCCGCTCTCTCCGGACCTACCCTCGCGCACGAATTCACCCATACGCTGCAAAACTACGCATGGATCCTGAAGCCCGGCCACGGATCCATCGACAGCTCGTAGATCGGTTTCTTCTGGCAAACCTACGCGGAATTTATGGCCCTGCAGAAATATCCTTCATCTGGCAGTAGATGTACAGCCGTAATTATTTTTCGGCACCGATAAAGGAGCAAATTGACATTTCACATTTTGCTCCCGGCACATACACTGTACTTATAAAAGGAAGTGGATGGTCTGCGGCAGTGGCGTTTTGTGAGAATAAAATAAGTTACTGCGAACTCTTTGCCATAAAAAATCATTACACTCTGGCTTGCCATTCAGGTAAGTAAGAAACAGTATCGTGGAGCAATTAACCATATTCGGCGAACATCTTATTGATGAAAAGTCAATCGCTCAAATACGTAATTGTTTTGGTGAGGATGATCTTGCCGTATTGACAGCCGATGCACATTACGGTTACGGTCATCCCATTGGCGGAGCTGTTGCTTACAAAAATCATATTTCTCTTTCAGGCGTTGGTTTTGATATCGCCTGCGGCAACATGGCTGTACGCACAGAAATAAAAGCAGATGAGATCAATGTCCAAAAAATTATGGACCAGATCTTTCGTCGCATATCATTTGGCGTTGGGCGTCCGAATAATGAACCTGTTGATCATCCGGTTTTTGAAAAAATAGAGGATGCGGAATTTAAACCACAGCGATATATGCTGGACCTCGCACGTGCACAACTCGGCACAGTAGGCAGCGGCAATCATTTTGTAGACCTGTTTAAAGATGAAGAAGGCTTCCTGTGGATTGGTGTTCATTTTGGCTCGAGAGGCTTTGGTCATAAAACAACTACTGGGTTTATTGCTTTATCACAAGGTTTGACATTTAAGGACAAAGGCAGGGAAGGTTCGATGGATTCGAAGCCCATTCTTTTTGATTTGAGTACCCAGCTTGCACAGGATTATATTGCTGCCATGAATCTCGCAGGAGAATATGCCTATGCAGGCCGTGAAATGGTTGTGAAAAAAGTATTGGAAATTTTAGACAATCCTGCTACAAATTTTGAAGTACACAACCATCACAACTTCGCCTGGCAGGAAGAACATTTTGGAGAAAAATACTGGGTCGTGCGAAAAGGTTGTACGCCTGCATTTCCTGATCAGCTTGGATTTGTTGGAGCGAATATGGAAGATACTTCCGTGGTGATTAAGGGCAGGGATTCTGATTTATCAAAACGGGGTTTGTACTCAACCGTCCATGGTGCAGGTCGTGTCATGTCTCGCACACAAGCAGCTGGCAAACGAAAATGGAAACGTACGCGTGATGGTAATCAACCAACCGGTATTTCAAAAGGCCTTGTTGATTTTGATGCAGTACGTTCACGCATCAAAGGCAAAGTAGAACTTCGCGGTTCCGGCGCAGATGAAGCTCCTGAATGTTATAAAAACCTGGATGAAGTATTAATGTGCCAGGGGGACACGATTGAAGTATTACATCGTCTTACTCCCATTGGTGTCGCTATGGCCGGAGAGAAGGTTGTCGATCCTTACAAAGATTGAGATAGTTAATAGTTAATAGTTAATAGTTAATAGTTAATAGTTAATAAAATCGATTCTGTCTTTATCAGTTCATTTCTGAATATTTATGCAATAATTTCAAGTTTCTAATTTCTAATATTTTCTATACATCCTCTGCGTCTCTGCGTGAAAATTTCAAATTTCATTGCACAGCAATTTCTAATTTCTTTGCGCCACAATCTCAAATTTCTAATTTCCAATTTCTCTTTTAATGTTTGCTCGAGATCATTTATATTTGCCATCCAATCAACACAACATGAAAAACAATATTATCATCATCTCTCTCGCAATCTGCTCCTTCCTGGCCTGCAATTCAACACCAAAGGACAATAATTCTGACGCCAATAATACAGGACCTGACACCACTGTCGTTGTAGACTCAGCTCCCTCTGGTGATATCACTGGTATCCAATGGAATCTCATAGAAATCACCGGCAATGATGTAAGCGGATATGCTGAACAAAATAAACAACCTCATCTCAAATTCGCAGCCGACAATCGTGTGGAAGGTACTGGTGGATGTAATGGTATGGGTGGAACCTACACATTAGCAGAAGGAAACAAAATCAGCTTCTCCGATATGGTCAGCACAAAAATGGCGTGCCCCGATATGACCCTCGAAAACGATTTCCAGACGACTCTCCAACAAGTCGCCAATTATTCAACTGACGGCACAACCCTTTCTTTGATGAATGCAGTTGGAACCACGATTGCAAAATTCGAAGCTGCTAAATAAATCAGCATAAGCTGACCACTAGAATTTATAGTCCTCCCGCACCTTACGCAGGAGTTCCTGAAAACGTTTTTCATTACGTAACGGATCAAGCATTTTATCCCGTTCAAGCCCGAGAATAAACCAGTTCTCATTGGAATCATATGCGCTGCGTTCCAAGTAATCCAGCGCCTTTTCAATATCACCAATAGCTGCATATTGTACTGCCATCATAAAATCAGGTACATGTCCGGTTTTTTTACGCTGTATATGATAGTCAAGTATCTTTTTAACTTCTTCCTTGTTGCCCAGCTTTGAATAACAATATGCCAGCGCCCAATTTGTTTTCGTTCCCAGTGTACGTTGATGAAATGTTTCAATGGCTTTCAGGTATTCATCATTGCCGGCATAACAATAGCCCAGCGACCAAAGAATAAAATTATCTCCAGGATGATCTTTCAGAAATGATTGCATCATTTCAATTCCTTCTTTGTACCGCCCTTCGAAATAATAAATACTTCCCATGGATCCCTTTAAGCGTGTGGACAATGGATCAAGAATTAATATCTTATCATACATCCTGAACGCTGCCTCCTCTCGTCCCTGGAATAATTCAATCCATGCGAGTCGCTCATACGCGAATGTATAATTCGGGTTAAGTTCAATGCTGCGCCGTAAGTTTTTTTCAGCGCTATTAAGATCTTTTTCAAAAAGATAGACGGCTCCCAATGCGCCATATGCCTCGCCACTTCGCGGATCAAGTTGCAAGCCACGCAATGCCGCCTGTTTTGCTGTGTAAGTCGCACCCTTATCATCAATACGGTGCCAGAATATGGATTCGATTATTGCATCCGCCAGTCCAACCCATGCCCTGCTAAATGTGGAATCTTCATCAATGGCTTTTTCAAAATACATTTTGGCCTGCTGCATATCTTCAAGCGTACCACTGCTCCGTTTCAGGAGCTCCTGGCCTTTTTGATAATTGACATATGCTTCAGGATTTACATTCACACGGTCCGACAGGCTACTGGCAAGTGCAGGGGTTAAGCTTACCTGCAACTTTTGAGAAACCTCAAGAGCTACTTCTTTTTGCAGGTTGAGTATATCTTCAAATTCCCTGTCAAAGCTTTCACGCCAGATAATACTTTCATCACTGGCTTTGATCAACTCAACAGTCACCCGCAAACTATTTTCATGTTTTGAAATTTTACCATTAAGCAGGCTGGTAACTCCAAGATCACGGGCAATTGTCATTAGGTCTTTGTCTGAATCTTTATACTTTAGACTAGATGCTTGTGCTATTACTTTTAGGCCATTAATCGCTGCGAGTTGTGTAAGGATATCATCTGCAATCCCGGTGCTAAGAAAATCCACAGCTTCTCCGTTACTTTCATTTTTGAACGGCAGCACAGCAACAGATTTTTCCTCTTCCCAGGTGTAATTATTTTTCCCCGTAAGTTGCCATCCGAGGATCGTGATGATAGCGAGTCCAAGTATTAGTCCAACAATAAAACCCGGTTTCTGTATTTTCTTATGTTGCTCTTTTAATTTCCCTTCCGTAATTTTTGAATCAGGTGTGATGATCTCCGGATTGACTAATGCATACACGCCAACTGGATCATCCACATTTTTAAATTCAAACGTCCCAATGGATTTTATCTGGAAAGATGTGTTGTTTCGGACTTTCTCATACACATCCCTTGAAAATAATACTGTTCCACCCTGTGCGATAGATTCTATCCGCGAAGCGATATTGACACCATCACCAAAGATCTTTCCACCTTCCGTATAGATCTCGCCGATATGAATTCCGGTACGAATGAGAACTCTAGGTTCACTCAATAATTGTTTCTGCAGATCGTATGCGCATTGCACCGCCTGAGTGGCGCTGTTGAAAATACTCAGGCTTCCATCACCATAATATTGATAGATCTCACCATCATGAGCGAGCACGGTTTTTTCAAGCAGTTCATGATGGCGTCGCACAGAGGCGAGTGCTGCATTCTCATCCCGCTGCATCATCTGTGTATAGCCTACGATGTCGGTGAATAAGATGGCAGCCAGGTGACGGCTGGATTCTTTTCGTTCCATGAGATATAAAATTACCACAGTTAGGGTCTGGGCTTTGTGCCATGATCATGGGGCTCCCGCCCTCGTTTTTCCTGCTACGCGAAAAACGGTCCCTGCGTTTTAAGCTGCTTGTTTCTGCGAAACGTAGCGATTAAAAACGCCGGGAGTTTTGAAATGATTCTTACTTGTTATTTATTAAATACAATTTTAAAACACTTAACTTTCCTTTGAAAACAATTTTAATTTCAATGAAGCCCACCAGGAAAACAATGCACTTAGGTGCTTCTCCAGCCATATTTAAATTTGCTCAACAACTTCGTGAAAACCCAACACCCGCTGAAGAAATTTTATGGGAGCATCTTCGGGATCGAAAGATGGAAAATGTAAAATTCAGATTCCAACACCCTCTCAGAAAGTACGTGGGAGATTTCTATTCACAGGAGTTGAAATTTATTGTCGAGCTTGATGGCCATCATCATGAAGAAAAACTTCAAAAATTCTCCGATGAGGATAGAACAGATGTTTTAAAAGGAGATGGCATTTATATTTTAAGATTCTCAAATGAGGATGTACTTTTTCGGATTAGTGATACACTTAAAAAAATTAAAGAGGAAGTCCAAAGAATAAAACAAGCTAAAAAAGGTAGGTTTCACTAAATGGATCGTTTTAACATCCTCTCTAATTTGTTTCTTATCAAAACTCCCGGCGTTTTTAATCAACAGTTCCGCAGGAACATCAGATTAAAACGCAGGGACCGTTTTTCGCGCAGCAAGAAAAACGAGGGCGGAGGCAAAGGGAATGCTGAATATCGAATAAGGAACAAGGAATTTTGAAGTTTAGATTTATCAGTTCAAATACTTTTACTTTTTGTGAGCAACCACTACAGTTTTGTGTACTAATGAAAGAAGAAGGAAGTAAACAAACTAAAAAAAATCAAACTCAAAACTCCCGGCGTTTTTAATCAACAGTTCCGCAGGAACATCTGATTAAAACGCAGGGACCGTTTTTCGCGCAGCAAGAAAAACGAGGGCGGAGGCACCGAAACCATGGCGGGGCACTTGATCCCTTGCTCTTTCGATCCCTTGCTCCTGTGATCTTGTGATCCTTAACTTTGCCACATGCAATCAACCTCCCTCACCCCCGACGACTACCTCGCCTCCCTCCCCGATGACCGAAAGAAAATCATCACAGATATCCGCAACGCCATCCTGAAAAACCTGCCTAAAGGCTTCAAAGAAGAGATGAGTTACGGCATGCTGGGATACGTTGTTCCTCATACTTTATACCCAAAAGGTTATCATTGCGACACTTCGCTTCCACTTCCATTCTTAAGTCTTGCATCTCAGAAGAACTTCATCGCCCTCTACCACATGGGCATCTACGCAGATCCAAAACTCCTCTCATGGTTTGAAACAGAATGGAGAAAACACAGCACCAAAAAACTGGATATGGGTAAGTCCTGCATCCGATTTAAAAAACCGGAGGATGTGCCACTCGAGCTGATCGGCGAACTCGTGAAGAAGATGACACCCCAACAATGGATCGAGCTGTATGAAAATAACCTGGCTCCCTCTAAAAAATAAAAAAGGCTTCACCCGGATTCCCCTGGTAAAGCCTCTTATTTAAATAAGGAAGTTATCTTAATCGATGTCTACGACACTTTCTTCTTCAGTGCGTACACGTGGGGAGGATACAAATTTGGTTTTCACCTTCTGTTCGATCTCCCATGCGAGCTCCGGATTGTCGAGGATAAACTGCTTGGCAGCATCACGACCCTGCGCAATCTTGGTACCATCATAGCTGTACCATGATCCGCTCTTCTGGATGATGTCCGCGTCTGCACCCATGTCGACGATCTCACCTGCTTTCGAGATGCCTTCGCCAAACATGATGTCAAACTCAGCCACTTTGAACGGTGGTGCCAGTTTGTTTTTCACCACTTTCACTTTGACGTGGTTACCAACGATATTGCCGTCACGGTCTTTCAATGCAGAACCATTCCGACGGATGTCGAGACGAAGTGATGCATAGAATTTCAATGCGTTACCACCTGTAGTGGTTTCCGGGTTACCAAACATCACACCGATCTTCTCACGAAGTTGGTTGATGAAGATGCAGCAGCATCCTGTGCGTCCGATCGTACCGGTCAGTTTCCTCATGGCTTGTGACATCAGACGTGCCTGGAGACCCATTTTAGAGTCACCCATTTCTCCGTCGATCTCGGCTTTGGGTACGAGAGCAGCTACAGAGTCGATCACGATGATATCGATTGCGCCTGAACGGATCAGGTTTTCAGCGATCTCGAGTGCCTGCTCACCGTTATCTGGTTGGGAGATCAGGAGGTTTTCACAATCGACACCCAGAGATTCAGCGTATGAGCGGTCGAAGGCGTGCTCGGCATCGATAAAGGCAGCGAGGCCGCCCTGCTTCTGGCACTCAGCGATAGCGTGGATGGCCAGGGTAGTTTTTCCTGAAGACTCAGGTCCATAGATCTCGACGATACGGCCCCTGGGGAATCCGCCGGTCCCAATGGCAATATCAAGTGAGAGTGAGCCTGTGGGTATGGCGTCCACTTCGACGACCTGCTTGTCGCCAAGCTTCATGATGGTGCCCTTGCCATACGTTTTCTCTAAGCGATCAACGGTAAGTTGGAGGGCTTTCAACTTGGAATCGCGTTCTTTTTCTGATGACATGTGATAAGTACTTTTGGTAAAAGTTAAATATAATAAACAACGGTAATATATAGCGGGTCAAATATATGGGCATTTTTTGACTATTTTCTCGTCATATGAAAGTTTTTTCAAAAAAATGTCTGAAAACCCGTCATCGACGTAAAACAAAAAGGCCTTCCCGGGTTAACGTGAAGGCCTTCTTAAAAATTTTTAATTGCGTTACTGGCTCATCTCAGCTTGCTGAAACCGGCGCAGATGCTGCGCTGTAGGCAAAGATACGGTTGATGGTCGCATCTGTGGGTCCTACCTGGAGACTTCCCAGGGCCTCTTTAGCCAGGGTCAGGTTCTCAAGGCTTACAGCCAACTGAGGTACAGTGAGGACCAGCTCGAGCAACATGTCTGTCTCTGCCTTCGTCGTTTCACCATATACCAGTCTTGTCAATTGTAGTTGTGTAAATTCTTGCTTCATACTCAATTTTTTGTATATCCCTAATAACTATGCCGGGATAGCGGTTATTGTATCAAAAATGTGATTTTTTAAGCCCTTCAACATTGGATGCAGTTACCATGCCAGAATCCCCTGCCAGGCGTAATTGATTGTTATTTTGAAAAATCATAATATGATGCCAACTTCCTATATTCATACAGTGCGTCACTACCGATCGAAAGACGTTATACCCATTAAGTATAAAATGAAAAAAGCAAAATTCAACCATATTTTGAAGGTCCTTTTTCTTGTTATCTTCTTTACAAGTATAGGAAGCGTCCTCATTATAGTTTTTCAGTCTTTTAAAAATATTACAAGGAATGAGGAGGTCCGTAAAAAAGAGCTGGTTAAGGAATATGAATATTTTAATTCACATAACAAGTCTGTAAAGGTTGTATTACTACCCATTGGGGATTTGTTTGATCTGCAGATGAAGTATGACGGAAGAGTAGAGTTGCTGTACAGTACGAATCATCCCACTACGTATGGGAGTAAACTGCTAGCGGAGATGTTGGGTAAGTTAGTAATGGAGTTTATGAATAAGTAAGCATTTGTGAAAAATGAAAATACTTTTCAACAGGAGGTCCCTGAGCTCATTAACTATAAAATAAAGCATCTAATGTTCCTTGGGCAGATGAAGATACTTTTCAACAGGAGGTCCCTGATCTTGTCGAAGGGAAGAAAGATACTCTCCTAAAAAACAATTCTACTAATCAACGAAAGTAAGTTCATTGCTGATCAATGGAGCTCAATTATTGAATAACAATATTAACTCCTTCAAAAATTTCAAATAAAAACAGCAGCCCCGAAATGTTTACTCAAAATGATCCTGGTCTCCTCTCCCGATCACTTTTCACTCCTGGGGCTGCATATCATTAAAACGAACCCCGCACCGCCACGATCAGATTCCGACCGGGTGCACTAATGTTAGATGCAAATACTCTGTAATTACGGTCCAACAGATTTTCCACGCCTGCCTGTACCATTACATTTTTAGCAGCCTGGTAAGATGCCTTTAGATTCAGGGTCATCCACGCAGGCATACCATCCACGGTAGCAAAGGCATAATTGTCTTCGCCAAACAGGTTGTAGTCTTCCAGCTTCTTCCACCCGCTATACATCGCATAGGCTTCCGCTTTAAACTTCTTCACCTTATAGCTCACACTTGTCTTGCCAAACAACGGCGGAATGTGATCCAGCGGATAATCTGTCGTGTCTGTATTGATACGTCCATACGTATAGTTGATCGTACTGTACAATGAGATCGCATCCGTCAGGTCCACACTCAGGTACGCACTCGCACCATAGATATACGCGCTGATCGCATTCACATTCATCGTCACATTACTGAGCTGTCCTTCATACTCGATCTGTGATGCACCATTGAACGTACCGGGACGTGTTGTGATCGCATTTTTAATTGATGTATAAAACACATCAGCTCCTACACTGTAACGACCCGCAGATGTTTTTGAAAGACCCAGATCAACACTGTATGTATTCTCCGGACCAAGCTCCGGATTGGGTACCACCACATTGCCGGGAACAGATTCAAATACTTTTGCAAGATCATCCACATTCGGTGCACGATACCCTGTAGCACCCAGGAGGCTCACTCTCCAACCTGCATGACCATTCCATACCATACCCAGGCTGCCACTGACAGTCGCATGACTTTGTGTGACATCATTATATGGAAATGGGAAAAATGTTGTGTCATTAAATACCGACTTGAGATTGTTGTAACTGAATCTCGCCCCTGCATTAAGCACAAACTGATCGGATAGATGATAATAATCCGAAATGTACAATGCTGCTGAGCTCACATCACTACCCCCATCCGGATAACGTGTATTCTGTGGCTTTACATCGCCATTCAACACACTCTCCTGGGTTGCTTTCGAATCAACATGATTCGTGGTTCCTTCCACACCGTATCGCCATTCATTTTTACCGACATCTTTTGCAAAATCTGCATTGAGTGTAAATACATCTACCTGTTCGATCCGGTGATTGATAAACTCACGCCCAAAACGACGGTCATGTCGGCTCTCTTCGATCTTCTGGAATGCTGCTGTAATACGACCCCGATTGAACAGACCCACTTTGTTTTCCAGGCGTAATGCATACATCGCCATAAAACGATCCTGCGGGCCATAGTACCAGTCACCAAAACGTAACGTACCATTCGCAGTCTCTGTAAGACGATCGTAACGTGGTACGTCTGTTGATGTGGAATACTGCACATTCAACTGATGCGACACATCATCATTCTGCATGTAGACAAATTTCTGCAGGAAATCATATTGCGTGTATCCTGATCCGATCTGTATATTGGGATCATCATTGGCCACCTGTACATCTTCACCATTTTCGCGCACAGCATAGAAGGGACGTTTTCCAAAATCCGGATACTTATCACCACGCTCGCTGCCTTGTGTTAGATCGCCAAAATCAGAGTAAGTAAAGCTGGTGAGAGAGCCCAGCTTCCTTCCTCCAAGGCTCAGATCTGCATGAAAAGTTTTCTCTTCAGCAGCCGAGGAATAACGTGCGAATGCATTGCCATGTGCCGCAAGGGTTGATGTGGACGACAGGTTTGGATTTTTAGTCACAAAATGCATAACGCCTCCGAGCGCGTCGCTGCCATACATGACAGAGCCGGGACCATACAGGATCTCCACTCTGTCCATGATCGCATTATCAAGGGTAATGATGTTTTGCAAATGACCACCGCGATAGATCGCATTGTTCATGCGCACACCATCGACGAC
>JANPKZ010000092.1:0-2867 GCA_031426295.1 Saprospiraceae bacterium | reverse complement strand
CTTCTCGGATGAATAGAGTGAAAAATCTGGGGCTTTATCGCCGTTCTTTAATGACATGTAATAACGCGTTAGATCACCCGATATTGAGTATACTTACGCAAAGATAGAACAAAATCCAGTCGTATGAGTTTACGGCGTGCCTACATTGAATTGCATATCGCTGTCATCCTGCTGGCTTTTACAGCCATCCTGGGCGATCTGATCTCTTTATCAGCCTCGGTCCTGGTCTGGTGGCGCACACTCATTGCAGCTGCGGGTATGGCCATTTTCTTAGGAATTACGGGCAGATGGAGAAGTGACTGGATCCGGAATCAAAAGAAAATTTATTATCTCGGTATCCTGATTGCCATTCACTGGCTGTGTTTTTTTGGCTGCATCAAACTTGCCAATGCTTCAACAGCATTGATCACATTTGCGACTATTTCTTTCTTTACCGCATGGATCGAACCATGGATCACAGGAAGAAAACGGGAACGTCACGAAATGATATTCGGCCTGGTTGTCATACCGGGTATTTTATTGATTGCAGGAAAAGCAGAAGGTCAAATTTTAGTTGGTGTTATACTCGGCATCCTGGCAGCTTTTCTTGTTGCGATCATTGCGAGCCTTGAAAAAAAATGGATCACAGAAATTGATCCGGAGCATATGACATTTATTCAGCTGACTGGTGCATGGTTAACTATGTGTGTTTGGTTAGGAGGTGAATGGCTTTACCAGGGGATTGACTCCTTCATGCCCATAGGTTACGACCTGTTGTATTTGCTGATCCTTGGTCTCGTATGTACATGTGTTGCATGGGTGCTTTCAACAAGGGCGATACGCACAGTCACTGCATTTGACCAAATGATGGTGATCAACCTGGAACCTGTATATGGCATCATCATGGCGCTCACATTGCTGAATGACCGGCACGAACTGAATCCCTCTTTTTATATTGGCGCTGCTATCATTTTAGCATCCGTACTCATTCATCCATTCTGGCAATACCGCTATGCTCGCACCCGAACTTGAAAAATATATCGTTGATCACAGTAATGTGCAGGATGAAATCCTGGTCGAGATCGAACGTTCTACACACCTTCATACTCTGGCCCCACAGATGCTGAGTGGCAGGATACAGGGAAAACTGCTCACACTTCTTGTGTCGTTATCAAATGCAAAACATGTGCTTGAGATCGGGACTTTTACAGCTTATGGTTCGATATGTCTTGCAAAGGGATTGTCTATACCTGGAAGTAAAGTGGTTACTATAGAAGCGAATCCTGAATATTCATTTTTAGTAAAAAAACATATTGCTCTCGCGGGTTTTGAAGACAGGATTGAAACTGTGGTGGGCGATGCAAGAAAAATTATTCCGCAACGTGGTGAGATTTGGGATGTCGTCTATATTGATGCACACAAGCAGGAGTATATCGAATATTATGAAACAGTGTTTCCGCATGTTGCTTCCGGAGGCCTGATCTTAACTGACAATGTATTATGGAGTGGAAAAGTTGTTTTCGAACCGAATGATGGGGATGCCAAGCTGATCAACAGGTATAACGCGATGTTGAGGGATGATCCGAGAGTAGATGTGGTGGTGTTGCCGATACGGGATGGGCTGTCGGTAGCGAGGAAGAAGTAAAGTAGAAAGTACGAGGTTGAAGTACGAATTTTTTTGACGCCGGATGTTGAGATACAAGACGCCAGACGATTGACGTATTCATATTCTCACTCTCACTCTCTCACTCTCTCACTTTCTCACTTTCTCACTCTCTCACTTCTCTCAAAATCGATTGACGTATCCGAAATGAATACGCGCCGAATTAAAATCAAGTGAATTACCAAGTTGTGAGCCGACGGCTGCGCGCATACCGAAAATACCGGCGGCGGTTTCAAGTGTGAGGCCGATGCCTACCCCATAGGGACGATCTTCAATAGGAAACTCAACATCATCGTTTTTGATCCAGGCGTAATCACCGAAGAGGGACACATAACTTCCCTGACTGATGATGAGACGATATTCTGCAGAGAGGATGGAATAAAATTGTGCGAAGATGGATTCTTCATCAAAACCGCGGAGACGTGCGTAACCACCAAGGCGATACATTTCATTGATGAATAATCGTCCGCCACTTTCAATGGCACCTGCATCTGCGGCAAGACGAATGGTAGAGCGTGTCCCAAAGGGAATAAAATATTGAAATGCTCCTTCGATTGCAAATCGGGAAACGGGTTCCCGAAGGGTGTCATACAAAGTCGTGTAATCAAAACCCGGGTCCACATCATTTAATTCTTCGATCAGTGAACTCTGCCTGACACGTTTTTGACTTATGGATCCGGTTAAAGAAATCGTGTAGCCTTTCCGGGGATTTAATTCGTAATCAAGCCTGTTGCGAATAATGCCCAGCTGGAAACCATTGATACGAAGGTCTACATACGATGGCAGACGTTTCGAAGCGATGATGGCATTTCGATTTATGGAAATAATATTGGTGGCCTGTTGACTTAATCCTGCGCGCACATATTGATCGCGGCCCAATGGTAACACAATACTTCCTTTCCAGATCAGGTCGCTAAAGAGTGTGTCATTTTTTTGCAATTTAAATTCACCTTCCAACCCAAAAGGAAGGTCAAGTAAATATGGATAGTAAGCACTCAGTTCGAGATCCTGGCTGCGGGGACGTAATTTTTCCAAATGCAGATACATTCGTTCACCCCGCGACAATTGATTGATCAGGTCCAGTTCCACATACCCTGTGATCGTAACTGAATTTTGATTAGCTGACGAAGGCTGAAATCCTGCCAGGACATCAAACGAACTTGCCTGGCGATTATTCAGGAATACGCGTATGGTTGCTTTTTCCTGGAAGAGGATGAGGATCGGG
>JANPKZ010000091.1:0-2386 GCA_031426295.1 Saprospiraceae bacterium | reverse complement strand
TGACACCTAATGCATTTCCGGTCAGGCCCATCAGGTAGTTGACCCATTTGCGGGTTGAGAAGCTACCGTGGTTGGCATCATGCATGATATTAAACCCGATAGCTGCCTGGGTGATCCCAAAAAGAATACAAAGAGCGATAGCCAGTACCGGGTGCATGCTGACAGTCAGCAGTGTCAGATACGCTAGAAATCCGCCGATCAGCAGGATGGCAGCTTTAATATACAGTTTGCTGTTTCCGGTTTTTTTAAGGTTATTTTCCTTAAAGTACTGGTCTACTTTAGCACTGATAGACCTGAAAAACACTGATTTCTGGTTGTTAAATGTAACTCTTGTCATGACTCGGTTATGGGAGCGCAAAGATGCGAAAATGTTGCGGAGGTGCGATCCCTTAACGGAAAACGTCGTGCACTTAGTTCGGCATTTTGAAAACTACC
This sequence comes from Saprospiraceae bacterium, assembly GCA_031426295.1. Taxonomy (GTDB): domain Bacteria; phylum Bacteroidota; class Bacteroidia; order Chitinophagales; family Saprospiraceae; genus Opimibacter. Next base: position 1,951 of record JANPKZ010000091.1, on the reverse strand, counting down.
TCCAAAACCCAATGAAAGCGCGGATTTATTTTCTTACTTCCTGAAAATCAGGAGCCTGCAAGCGAAACCGGGGCGGTCGGTATGGGTATTCGAAGGCCAGCGAACCAATAACCACGGTTGGCATTAAAGTTAAATCCCCACCCTGCCTGCAGATAATCCTTAAATAGGCTCAGGACGGCACCCCCGGCAAATTCCGGCGTATCGTCATTATTAAAATCATAGGAAGCAGCATGCAGCCCAATCCCCACGTCCATAAAATTGCGATACGCCAGGCTATGGCTTTTGAATTTATACAGGATACTGACCAGGGGACCACCTTTCCAGTTAGACTCAGTGGATGTTGGCTTGGCAAACGAATAGGCAACATTCATCTGGATATGCGGCAGGGCATTCATGACCGGGTAATCCTGAACTTCAGTGATGACCGGGGAAGTTTCTTCACCTTTCCAGATCAGTGCCTTAAGCAATAATAGATCGCCAGGATCACGCTTACCGGCATAATGCAGGTCAAGAACCGTGGAAGAAGGAATGTTATCAATAGAAAGCTTCAGTATTTCCTCACTTAGTTCCAATGCAGCTGCATTGATCTGGCGGCCATATACGGCAAACTGGTATCCTTCGCGCGCATGACCCAACAGATCCTGGGCTTGCTTGCCAAGAGTCGTGTGCAATGAAGTAAAGTCGGTCTTGATGCTGTTCACACCTGCACCCAGCGCCTGGAAATCTACACTGGTGATCAGCCCTTTAATATCTTCTACTATGACAGAGATCTGGCGATTGACATTTGATATGTCATCCATAAAAAAACGAAGGAGCTCACCTTTCGTCAGCGCCTCAGCTGTTAGTTCATTGCGTGTATATTTTTCGATCAGGTTATGCAAATCCTGTTTCAGCACATTAAATTTTATTTCTATTTCATTTGTTCGTGCGAGCACATTTTCTTTTTCCGCCCGTGCCTGGGTCACGATTCCTGATATGCTTGTTTTCAGTTGCGCAATCTGTGCATGGATCAATTCTTCATCAACAGCTTTTTCCAATATGCCTGGCAGGAGGTCAGCAAATTTTTCAAAGACATCACTTCTATCCATGTCTTCAAAAAATGAATTGAGATCCTGCAATTCTGTGAGTTGTTCCGGTGTCAGGTAAAGTTGATTACGCTCAAAATGAAAAAACTCACCGGGTGCTAATTCATCAAAGCCATCGATGTGTAATGGTTCTGTACCGCGACTACTGACAAACCATGCAGCTAACTGAAAATAAAAACCCGCTTCTTTTCGCAGATCCGCCAGATCATTTTCCACAAATTCGATTTCTTCTGCGAGCAATCGCAGGATGATGCGAAAGTTTTCATTACTTCCTTTACCAGCAACAAAAGGGAGCTCTTCCTCACGTCGACGATGAAAACGTGAACCATCCGGAAACAATTTGACAATGGACTGACCTGCCTGTGCTCTTTCCCGGAGTATAGGTGCAAGCATTGCTGTGCTGATCGTATCACCTGGTGCATCAAAAAGCAATGCGTATTGTTGAATAGCTGCGTCGAGTCGTTGGATAAAGGACTTATAAACTCTCAGTTGCGCAATCAGGGAATCTACCTGCGTGCTACCACCTGATATAAGCTGGCTATCGATGTGTGATGTGATCGCGTCTTTATTGATCACAATATTCAACTTGCTATTGATGTCAATTGCCTGACGTCGTTCACCCAGCAACCGGCTGTTACCAGATTCATCCAGCTCTGTAATAGTGATCAGTTGTGCGGTAACAGTTCCTGAAACCAACAGCAGGAAGAAAAAAAGAATTGCGATTTTCATGAAGCCTGTTTTCATGATGAGGAATGATTAATCTATTTCTGCATTGATGAATGCATCATCAATACGGCTGAAGGTGGGTTGTGTGCCATCACGTATGATCATATCACGGATGACATCCGTCAGTGATAAGGCGATCG
>JANPKZ010000090.1:0-16905 GCA_031426295.1 Saprospiraceae bacterium | reverse complement strand
GAGACAAAATATTCGGCGCTGCGAAAACCGGCATCGGTACGATTGACCGTAGATGCATAGACTTTAATCAGCACCTCATTATCCTGACAAACAGGTTTTTCAACTTCGGCTACATATGCTACCTCTGGTGGTCCATATTGTTTATAGATAATTGCTTTCATTGGGAGAAAATAAATGTGGTAATATCCTTTACAACGATTTTATGACATCTGTGTACCGATAGACCAGGTATTGCCCGCCATATCTTTAAAGGTACGCCGTCTGTCCGGATCACCATCCCGCTGGTGCGAAAGATCGACCACCTCACATCCTAATCCGATGGCCTTATCAAAAATCTCTTCGACGTTGGAAGCATATACATGCATCTGAAGGGTAATGGCCGGATACTTCTCTGAAGCATTACCCAGCATGATCACCGAATCATGAATCTTCATTTCTGCATGCATGATCGTTTCATCAGGCATGTCATATCGCCTGAGAACTTTTGCATCAAAAATACCAATGATGAGGTCCAATTGTTTCAGTAAGCTTTACAATATGCAAGATACATTTGTACGTTACATTTTACTATTCCAACAATGGAACAAAGTAATATTTCAGAGACAGTAATTCATCGTACATGCCGTATATACTTTCACAGCATTTACAGGGGTTTCCAAGGGTTTTTTGAGAATTAAATAAAGTATATGCCGTATATATTTTTGTTTGTTTTCCATCTACCTTCACGAGAACGACTCCAACATTAAAACAACAGAATGTATTTTGTCTAAGGTGAACTTAGACAAAGTCGTCATTAAGACCAGCCATAGTTTTTAATTGATATTTTTTATTAAATGATATAAAATATCAACTAATATTACTTTCTCTAAGACCAGCAATTTTGAAAGAGGAATACGTTTCCATCGACAGTATCCTGCTGCGGATGAGGTTACTGCTATCCTACATATTTGCCATGGCTATGGTCAAGCCAGGCAAAGCACAAAACCTTGTGCCCAATCCAAGTTTTGAAATTTTCACATCCTGCCCAACCACGGTAGGAACAGGTGGACCCATGTTATGCACACCATGGGTTGCAGTCACCAATACGGCAGATTATTTTCATGTATGTGGTGGTTTTCTTATCGGCGTACCATTAAATATCCAGGGGTTTCAGGCTGCCCGAACAGGTTCTGCCTATACAGGAGTCTATACCAAAATAACAGGTGGACAACAACAGGCCCGCGAATATATCCAGGCACAACTTCTGGAGCCTTTAGAAGCCGGTCTCTGTTATGAAGTAGGATGCTGGATCAGTCTTGCGGAAGCCGCTTGCGGTATCAATCGTTTTGGTATCCTTCTGTCAAACGGACCAGAACCAAACCCATTTCAATTAATTCCCCAGGTAGATGCCGGCGGAATGTTTTTTACTGATAATGTCAATTGGCAATATATCTCAGGTTATGTTCAGGCCATCGGGGGAGAAGACCACATTACCATCGGAAATTTCTATAATGATGCGGATACGGATTTTTATCCCCCATGCAATTCCTCTGTTGTCATATCCTACTATTATATCGAAGATGTCTCTGTTGAGATATCTGACATACAGGAGATAATATTAGAACTTGATGACGAAGTCACCGCCTGCGATTCGTATGTAATCGATCCTGGTAATACAGCATACACATATGTATGGAGTGACGGGAGCCAGGGCCAAACTCTCACAGTTGATGAATCAGGGACATACAGTGTGACTGCAACTTATGGATGCCTCACGGCTGAAGCAGAAATAGAGATCACGATCCTGACGGATGTCACTGTTGATGCCGGGCCGCCACAACTGGATCTATGCACAGGTGACACATACACAATATCGCTCGATCCCACTCAGGGAATCTATACATGGCAGGATGGTACGACAGGACCGGAATATGTGATCGAGATGGGTGGCCTGTACGAGGTCACTCTTGACAATGGGTGTTATACAGCAACCGATGTTATTACGATTAATTCGATTAATGCACCACTTCCTTTTATGTTAGGTGAGGATAATTTCTTTTGCGAAGGAGAAAGTATTGAATTTGATCTTGACCCAACACTGGGAAATTTTCTGTGGCAGGATGGATCCACACTGCCGTTTTACACGATTACAGCAGCCGGGGCATATGCACTAACCATCAGCAACCCATGTGGCGAACAATCTGATATGATAGAGATCAGTGTAGTGATCCCTCCTGAAATACAGCTTGGCCCTGATACAATGAGTTTTTGCACAGGAGAATTTATTGAGTTCAATCTGGATCCGGATATTGCGGAATATCTATGGGATGATGAATCTACCGATCCATTTTACATCATTACAGATCCGGGGTATTATAGTGTTACCGCGAGTAATGCATGTGGTGTTGATTCCGATTTCCTGGTTGTGACTGGTATTGATCCACCCGTTTTTAATCTCGGTGCTGATACACTGATATGTGCAGGTGACACCCTGTCGCTGGATGCAGGGAATGTGGAAGGAAATTTTACATGGCAGGATGGAAGCACTTCATCCTCATTCATCATAACTGATGCAGGTACATATACGCTGACGATCACCAATGAATGTGGCACTGCTGCAGATACTGTGGGAGTGACATTTTTACCAAACCTGCAACTCCCGAACCTGGGGCCGGATATTACGATTTGTCCCGGACAGTTGGTTATCCTTGAAACTGGTGTACAGCTTGCAAACATACGTTGGAGTGACATGAGCACCGCAGATACTCTATTAATTGATTCTCCGGGAACCTACTATGTAGACGTGTATACTGCATGTAATTTATTTTCAGATACCATCAATGTGTATGTAAGCAATGTGCCTCCGGTTCTGCAGCTTCCTGAGGATTTTGCATTGTGTCAGGGAGATAGTATTATTTTAAATGCGGGGATCATTGGTGTTTCTTATTTGTGGAGTGATGGATCAATCCTACCGGACATTACTGTGTACTCACCAGGTCAGTATGCAGTAACGATTTCAAATCTCTGTGGTACCAGTATCGACACGGTTGTGATTAATCCAGGGGTTGCCGCACCGTTTCTTTCACTTGGTCCTGACACATCGGTTTGTGAAGGTGATACCTTTGTGATAATTCCTGTTGCCGCGAATGTGGATGCATGGTTATGGTCGGATGGTTCTGTGACATCACAATACGTTGTTGTCACTCCGGGCCTTATTACAGCTACAGTTTCCAATTCCTGTGCTTCTGTTATTGATACGATACTAATTTCAACATTATCACCCATACCCGCACTCGACCTGGGACCTGATACTGCCTTATGTAACGGTACAGCCCTGAGCTTAACTATTGATATTCCGGATGTGAATATTTTGTGGTTTGATGGAACGACTGCAATGGATCTAATCATATCAGATAGCGCAGAAGTTTTTGCATCCATTACTAATGCATGCGGACAAACCAGCGATACTCTTGACGTTTCCATCATTCCATTACTTCCCGCATTAGATTTAGGACCGGATCAAAACATATGCCCGGGAGAAAGCATCATTCTTTCTCCGGGTATCAATGATGTAACCTATTTATGGCATGACGGATCAACGTTGAATCAATTTGAAACCTCCATAGAAGGAATTATATCATTGACGATATCTGGTGATTGCGAAATGAGAACCGACACAATAATTCTCACAGAAAGCACAGAAGGGCCCCAACTTGATCTTGGTCCGCATATATCAGCATGTGAAGGAGAAACAATTATACTTCAGGCTGGCATCTCGGGTGTGCAATATTTATGGTCGAATGGCTCACTGGAAAATCAAATTAGTGTCACACAAAATGGAAATTTTTCTCTGACCGTATCTAATGCATGTGGTACCGATAGTGATACAACAATAGTGACATTTGAAATTCTTCCACCTGGTCAATCGTTAGGACAGGATACGATCCTTTGTGATAACGATACATTAGTTCTCAACGCCGTTGTGTCTCCCGGGATTGCTCTGCAATGGCAGAATCTCAGTTCGTTAGACTATTATGTAGTTACCACTTCAGGTCAATATTCGATTACCGGAACAAATCTTTGTGGCGTAGAAACAGATACCATAGAAATTATTTATGTAAATACTCCGGCCACATTTAGCCTTGGTCCGGATACAATACTCTGTTCCGGGGAAGAATTATTCTTAACTGCTCCTTCAACTGCAGATATGCTTCTGTGGCAGGATGGCAGCAATCAACCGGATTACATCGCCTCGGAAGATGGCGCATATGTACTTACCATAGCTAATGAATGTGGAAGTTCTTCGGATAGTCTGACACTTGCTATAGATACAAATACCGTGGTTGTGCAACTCTCTCCACAATACGTTTTATGTCCTGGTGATATTTTAGAACTTGATGCAACGCAGATCTTTGCTGCAACATATCAATGGAATACGGGTGCTATTTCTCCGATCATTGTTGTATCTGATGTTGGTCAATACAGTGTCCAGGTAATATCGGATTGTGGTCAGTCGTCAGGACAGACAGTTGTTCTGCCTGATGAAGATTGTAATCCGGATCCTGAATTTTTTGTTCCCAATATCTTTACACCTGATGGAGATGGTATAAATGATGTTTTTACATTAACGACCAATGTTCCGGAAGCAGTAATTTCTGTAGGGGCACAGATTTTTGACAGATGGGGAAACCAGGTATTTGAATCGGAAGATAACCTGGCAAGGTGGGATGGCACGTTTAATGGAGAGGATGTGGGCTCCGGCGTATTTGCCTATATCATCCGTGTTCGTTTTATTAAAGAAGGTGATGAGCAGATAGAAATAATTAAGGGAGACGTGACATTATTACGTTAGAGAAAGTAGTTTATTAATCAGTTTTCTTAGCAAATTTCTTTAAGATACTCTTTCGCTTTTTCTTCCTGAGAATTCGCTCAATTTCAATTTGGCATATACTTTTTCCCTTTCACTGCTACAGGATTAAAAAAGAAATTATAGACGTAATCAAAATTGAAATGACGAATAATGGATTCATGCATGTGCTTCTCAACAGCAGTGGTGGGTGACCAGATCCAGCTGACAAGGATCCATTGAGGAATATCGTTCTTACAAAGTTCGGCCATCACAGGATCAACTTTATACACTGGGACACGACCGCTTGTTTCTTCAGGATCTGTAAGATATCCACTGCTAAAAACATCTCTTCCATTTTCCAGATCGTAAAGTGATGGTTGTTCAGAGGTCAATGCTATTTCTCCTAACCTGTCTTTATATTTTTCCCTGTTACCTTTTAAACCTGCCAGGAAACGCCCATTTTTTTCATCCAATGCTTTTAAAAAATATTCTTTGTTCTTCGGACTGTCCACATTCTGCGCAGCAATCTTTTTCATTTCTGCCTCATAATGACGAGGAATGGCCGATTCTAATAATTGCAGGTATTCGCCTTTCGTAAGTTTTATAAAAGGAGATCGGTTGTCTTTACATAATAAAACATATTGACTTCCGCCTCCAGATTCAATACTCTTAATCCAGAAATGGATGTAAGGATTCAGGCTTTCTACATGAGACAGATCATGGTCTTTTCTGATTCCTTCTCCGTCCCATGATGATTCGAAGGAAGGCATAGTGAAATAATATTGATCAGGTGTACTAATATCACGCACAGGCCATCCGGGCACCTGGTTGGCAAATACTGCCCAATAAGCATGACTATCATTGGCAGGTTCAACTTTATGGGATGAATTATACCGAAGGTCAAGGTATGTTTTGACATACGCTCCATAACTCTGCGGCAATGCCGCGTCATGCTGATTGTATAACCCTAATATCTGAGAAACAGATCTTCTGACATCTCCAAGACCCCCCTTAGGAATGTACGTGGCTTGCATCCAGTTGGCCAATGTATCACAGATCGATAATTGCGCTGCGGAATAAAGTTTGGCATCAACTTTTTTTGTGTCCTGCGTTCCTTTAAAATAATAGATTTTTTTCCATCCAATGAGACTGTCAGCAATACTCTCTCGTGGAATATTCTGTGCAGATAATACCAATGGAAAAAAAGAAATGGATAGAGCAAAATAGATTGTCCGTAAGGTGTACTTCATTCTGCAACTTAAGACAATTCCCAGGCAATCCTCTTTTCTCAGCCAATTGCATTCCTCATCCTTCGCAATTGCTTAAGCATCTTTTTAATCCTTCGGTTTAAAGTTATCCTTATTTCCTAACCCTTCGCCTATGCCTTCGCCTCCTCTTTCGCCTTAGCCTTCGCCTTCGCCTCAATTAACATCCCTCCTTACCTACAATAAACTCAAACTCCTGGGAGATCCTGACACCCATCGCATTCTCAGCTGGCTTCCACATGGGCATCCGCATGATGGCCTGAAGTAACAAATTGTCGATCTCCGGATGTTTTGAAGAATTTGAAATCTTTGCATTCATAACCTCACCTGTTTCAGATACTGTAAAACTTATGATGGCTCTGGGTATCTCCTTTGTCAGGTTATCGGGTATTTTATCAATTGCATTTTGTGCAACATATATCGTGAGTTGATCATGTCCTCCGGGAAATTGTGCTTCGACATCCGGAACGACTGTTTCCACAAAATGGATTTTCCGGATGTCAGGGAATTGTGTTACCGGGTTAAGATATATATAGCCGATGTCAACTATGATGTCACTTCCCATATCCGCTGTTTGAAGAAGGGATTGTTGCTCAGCGCTCAATGTTTCATTCAATCCATATGCCTTTATGACCTTGCCTTTACTGGTTACAGTAATTTCTGTGGAAGTATAATCATTGACCCAGGAAGAGGGATAACCAGATCGTATATCGCTCAACATATTAGCCATATGCAGCTTTTCCTTTGAGACGCCACGGGTGTATTTTCCCTTCACGGCAAATTGAAGATCCTGCGAGAAGGCAATATTTCCTATAAGAAACAGAACAAGTACTATTGATCCTTTTTTCATTTTATTTCTGTTATGTGAAAATGCGAATATGGCTTGTCATGCCTGACCAACTCATTTGTTTGACAAAGTAAAGTCTTAGAAAATGGTATTGTTGTTATGAACTTGTTATATATGGTATTAAATAATTGATTGAGGTTATGAGCAGGTATGATAACGTTTTGAATAAATAACTATAAAGTATTGTCCTGTTGCATTAGGAATGCAAAACTTACGCGCTGTATTGAGACGGAGGGAGGAATCCAGGTAATTAAAAAAATCTGCACGTTAGAAATACGTGTACCGAATATTACATCATATTCAAAAATTATTCAAATCGATCGAAGACATATAACATCCCGGTAGGATTTTTTCTAAACCCAATCAAACCAAATCCATGATTATAATAAAATTCGATTTCTTCCCTTTTATTCAGATTCATATAAACATTGCTAAATACGCTTTGCAGAAGTTTCACAGTATCTGAGGGTATATTTGAACCTGGGGAGATAAAAGGATCATTTCTTTGATTAAGCACAATAACAATCTGTGGTGGTGCTGAGTACAATATGTTCGGACCCGGCTGAATGGTATCAGGCAATATAACATAACCAATGTCCCTGATAAACCCTTCTTGATAGTCCTCAAAATTAGGACGCACACTAAATCTGATCTTGAAAGCAAGATTCTGATCAGGTATTGCTACCGTATATTCCAGACCCTCTAGTATTGCACTCACTTTGATATCCTGATCCGGGTTATCAGGACATTTGACTTGTGTATATGTATTCCCGAATCCAGTTGGGATCAATCTGGTAGCAGTTCCATGAATTTCATTGCCAATGGAGTCTCGAAATACCAAATTAACTATTGAATCTTTATAGGGCATCAGGTCCCGGGATGTACCTAATAAATGGAATGTACCCATTTTGTACTCGGCAGGACACGCTGTATCTGAACAGCTGACACTAAAGCTAATGGTCAATGCCAAAAAGAGATTGAGAAAAACGATAATCACTTTCATTCCAACAAATTTTTTCTCAAATTTTTGTCTAAATGTAACCTTTCTACAACAACAGAAGTAAAACACCAGGTAAAGATGAATATCATTCACCTCCTAACCGTAATGCCCTGGAGCTGTCGGGCAGCAGATATACGTACTTACTGTACCTCCACCAATAATGAACAATGGAATAGAAGAGTATAATTTTTTCATCATTTACCAAAGTTACTCAGTGTATTTTTTTGTCTCCCTGCTATTTTAGATTGCCATAGCTGTTGTGATACTCCTTCCCTTTTTTTGGAAATGTAAACTTAATAGCGGACCAGACCTCATCGATGCTTATGGTCTTACTTTCCACCAGGCCAAAGTCATAGCCGATCTCAATTACCTTCGGCAATGTGAGATCTGTTTCGAGCTGCTTCGATTTGGGCCACGAGATCCACATCGAACCTGTTGGCTTAAGATGTGATTTTAGGTTTGGAAACTTTTCCTTCATCATCAATTGCGTCACAACAAAAATATGGATGTAATCAAATTCACCGGTGAGCTTCATCTTGAGATCTAATTCAGTTGTTGCTATCTCTTTCGCAATATCATCAGGTGCGTCAATAAGAATTGCACGGATGCCAGGTTTGGCACCTATTTTATCCAAATACGGTTTGCTTATAAATTTTCTTAGTAACGATTTGATTAATTACCTGTAGCTCTTTTACATTTCTCAAATGCCATGTTTAAGGGTATTCTTAACATTCAAAAATAATACGCGTTTATCGCGTTAATGGTATACCCCTATTAAGTCAGCACTTAATATGATTTATTGATATAATGCAGTATAAAAGTATGAATTGTGTACCAGGGTGAGTTAATACACCTATCATTGGATCTGATGCAATAAGTTATATCAGATATAAAAGTATTTCACAGTCAAAAACCTAAAACCATGTCTTTAAAATTAATCATACAGTCAACTCTAGCTATGCTTGTAGTTGCATTATTTGGAGGATGTACAAATTCTCTCGACACCGGTTTATATTCCGAGTTGTCTTCCGGAAACGCTGCTATTGAAAAACGTTCATCACTTAGGACAGTAGACCTTGGCGTCGCAGGCAATTTTGCGGTCCTCTCAAAATCCGGAATTACGAATGTCTATAAATCCACGATCACCGGAAATGTCGGATCAAGTCCGATCACCGGAGCAGCGATCCTTGTTACTTGTGCAGAAGTGGCCGGAACTATATTTTCAGTTGATGCTGCGGGTCCCCTACCATGTACAGTTACAAATGCCACTATGTTAACCACAGCTATTGGAGATATGCAAACTGCATACACGGATGCTGCAGGGCGGTCTAATCCTGATTTCCTGAATTTGGGCGCGGGAGATATAGGCGGCAGAACGCTTACGCCTGGTCTGTATAAATGGACTAGTGCTGTAATCATCCCAACGGATGTGACTATTTCGGGCGGCCCTGATGATATATGGATATTCCAGGTTGCAGGGACTCTTATAATGAGTTCCGCAGTACGGATTACATTGGAAGGTGGTGCACAGGCAAAGAATATTTTCTGGCAGACGTCAGGCGCAGCAACGTTTGGAACGACTAGTCATTTTGAAGGAATTATTCTGGGGCAGACAGGCATTAATATGCAGACAGGTGCATCCATAAATGGCAGGATGCTGGCGCAGACTGCAGTTACTCTACAAATGAATACCGTTACACGGCCCTATTAAACGATGGTATGACCATGACTTCGGTATGCACATTTTGCAAACACCTTTTTTATATGTTCTAGTCCTGCATGTAAAAAAAGGATGTTAGGGCTCCGATTATTGAGCCCTAACATCCTTTTTTAATTTTACGTCAAACTTCAAATTTCTAATAAGGTCGTTATTTACCTATCTTATGCCAGATGCAGCAAATAGTGCTTTCTTAAGCAAATGCTTTTCAACAATCAATACCAACATGAATCCCCCCCAATATGCTAACATATCCATCCATGAAAATGAAGTCCCGATAACTATGCGTGCGAACTTTGAATTCCCCAAACGCAGTTTTTCAACAATATTCACATATTGAAGAAACTCTACAAAAAAGGAAAATCCCAGCACCAATAATGCTGCGGGCAATACTGGCACATCAAAAAAAGATTTGAGAAAACAATAGATCAGGATCACGACCAGAACATCTCCCATGTATGGTCTGATAAAGTTGTCATGAATGAATAAGGCTATCATGATCTCAATCAGGAATGTAATGGCTGCAAATCCGGGATAGGATATACTGATATTTTTCATCACCATTTTCAATGATTGATCCCCCACAACATATTTAAATATGGATCATCATCAAATCTTCTATCCATGCAGCTTGATCCATTCAATGGTATTATCATCTGTGAATTTAATGACTAATGTTTTGGTATTTATGGGTAAAGCACCCAGGCGTTTTTGGCTTATGGTATAAAAAAGATAATTCCCATCGCTGCGATCCGGCTTCCCTAATACCGACAGAACTTCATCTTGTTGGAACTTTCTGAAAATGGTATCTGTCATAAGGTCCTTATACATCATTTCCCTGAATGGATAATCTTTGCCTTCCACCGTCGTCCACTTCGTTTTATCAAACTCGAGCCCACTTTCCACTGTCACCGGCTTTGAGTTTTGTACAACGGTATCTGATGTGATAGCATTGATGTCAGTTGATTGAGGCTCTTCCTGAGTCTTTGTGCCGCAGCCGACCAACAGAAGAGAAAAAGAGAGTAAGATGGTGAGAAAGCAAGAGTGCATATTTAAGAGGATTTTTGATACTTCGACTACGCTCAGTACAAGTTTTAGATTTTTGATTTTCTCTCACCCTCACACTCTCTCACTCTCTACTAATTCCACAAAGTTCCACTCAATCCAAGTACTGTTCCCAGCCAAAGTGCAACGACGTAACCAAGCATACCTAAAAGGATAGCCACCGTCTTATTCATACCCCGCATACCCATCTGGAACATGAAGTAAAAAAATGCACCACCTGCAGCCCCGGCCAAGGGTGTAATAATCAAGGGTTGTATTCGCCATAATTTCCCCCAATTGGGATTAGTTTCATACACACTGAATACAAAAAATGAGATCAGGCATGCTGCAATTGCAGCACCGATCAATACAGACTTTCGAAGTGATACTGTTTCGTGAGGCTGCGATGTTAAATTGTTTGTTTCTGACATGTTTTTGATTTTGGATTTTGGATACTTCGACTACGCTCAATACAAGTTTTTGATTTTGGATTTTAAAATCTGGATTAATGAAATAAAGGAACAACGGAGTAAAAGATTTTGGATTTCTAATTTCTAATTTCCAATGTCCAGTTTCTGAAACCGAACACTCGTGAACACTGGATTAGCATAGTTCAATCCTGCGACTTTTCCATCCCGATCGCGAAGAAACCGGACGGTCATTCTCCCCCATTGAAATGTATCGGGATCAACAGGCTTGAACTCAAGGAACTTGTCAGGTGTATGTTCAATCCATAAATTTAATCCCGTGTCTTTGGCCTCTATCTGAAATATACATTTGAGTTCGTCGCTTCCATATCTTCCCGCAAAGGCAGCAAGATCTGAGGGTGAGGGGGTATAGGGTATCGCTCGTCGGTATCGTGTCACCTTACCTTCCATGGATTTCAATTCGAATACATCATTGGAAAGGAAATGGATTTCAAATTCATCCTGCGACATAAATTCAAGTTTAGCACCCCAACGTTTAAAATGGGTCTTGCTCATCGCGACTAATGCCGGTCCCTGGGCAACGCGCAATTTCCCATCCTGTGTCACCAACTGAAGTGACTTCCCTTGGGGATCAGTAAAGAACAACCCTGCCCTGCTGCTTAGGTCAAAACCTGTGGTGTCGACGCCCTCAGCAAATGCAGGTGGAGGACCTTTTTGTTCTTCAGGTTTTAGTTCTCCGGGAGGTACCAGGAAATTTACGATCCGCATAGCGGGAGATGATTTGGTGGATCCATCGCCTGCATTGCACATGATGGCAATTGAAATATCATGGTCTATGAACCTGCTCAATAATGTTTTATATCCGGAAGCGCTTCCTGTATGCCACACTAATCTGCCGGCCCGATCGTCTTCCAGGAAAAGTCCACGTGCATAATCCAGCTTGCGGCCATTAGACAGTCTTGCGGGTTCCTGTATTTTTTCAGTAACATATTTTCCAAGCTTCCCGTGCGTCAATGCATCATTCCATATCAACAGATCAGCTGGTGTACTGAACAGTGCTCCTCCCCCACCACGTTCATTGTCCATCAAAATGGCGAGCTTCCATTGATCCTCTTCCTTCTCATACGCGAGGGCGCGACCCGGTATGACATCGCGCAGATCATGACGATATGTAGTCGACTTCATTCCCAGCGGATCGAACAACCGTTGTTTTACAAATTCACCAAACGTCATGTTAGAAATTCGAGCGATGATCTCTTTGGCAACTGCATATCCAGTATTCGAATATGAAAATTCTTCACCCGGAATAAAATTCAATTCACGCTGCCGATAGGCTAATGTCAATGCATCACTTTCTCCATCTTCAAATTGAATGAGACCCGTCCAGTCACGTAGTCCGGATGTATGCGTCAGCAGATGATCGATCGTGATGACATGTCCGTAATCGTAGAGTTCCGGAATATATTTTCGCACATCATCTGTCAGCGCAACTTTTCCTTCTTCTACAAGGATCAACATTGCTGCTGCAACAAATTGTTTTGTTACAGAACCTGCGTCAAAGATTGATTCTGTTGACAGCTGTGCGTTACGTTCAAGGTCAGCTAATCCATACGCTTTGTTGAACAATAATTTTCCATGTTGCGATACCGCACATACACAACCAGGTGTTTCGGGTGTGACCCAAGAGAATATCTTGTCGATGTCTGCCTCGAGGCTTTGGGTGAATCCGTGTAAAGATAAGAGCACCATGAAGAGTGAGATCATCCAGGTTCTGGAGCACAGGATCACGGGATCACAGGAGCACTGCCTCATGTATTTCCTGATTGTCAGTATGCTTGTTGTTTGAGTTTTCATTTATTTAAAATTGATATTATTATATGAATGAGTGATAACTAGAATTTCCCATGATTCCCGTGATCCTGTGATCCTGTGATCCAGTGATTTTTTAAAAGTTCTTTGCATTTCAAAGTACATTCACAAAAAAAATCTCACTTCTGTTGTTTAATCAGTTTTTCAAGCGCCTGCAGATGTTTTTTAAATGCATCCTTTCCCTTTTTTGTTATGGCGTATTGTGTATTCGGTTTACGGCCGATAAACGATTTATTGACACTGATGTATTCTTCTTTTTCGAGGCCTTTAAGGTGTGATGCCAGGTTGCCGTCTGTGACCTGTAACAAGTCTTTCAGTGCATTAAAATCATAGCTGGCGTTGACCGCGAGCACACTCATGATCTGGAGCCTGACCCTGTTTTCAAAAGCCTTGTCAAATTGATCCAGGTTAATTTTCACCGTTCGTATTTGAAATGCATAAAGGTACCATAGATTATATGCAGGATACCAAAACCGATGGCCCAAAAAATGACACTGTATCCCGGATTATTCAATGCAAGCAAACCTAACAAGATCTCCGCAAAGCCCAGCCACTTTACTTCACTAAATGTGTATTGGCTTGCCACCACTAATGCCAGACCGTAAAAAATCAGGCAGGCAGCTGCGATAGCGAAATATTGTTGCTGCATTAAGAGTACTGCGATAAACAGACCTCCTGTAATCATCGGAACTCCCACCGCACCGAGCAATCGCCTGCTGACGGGGTTCCACACATTTTCACCCCGCTTCTTTGCTTTACGCATCGACAGCCAATAACAGGTCACGAAAGACAATATAAATACTGCGAGGGCGATCAATGTCAGGAACACCACAGCATCTTTTACATCAGGCCTGTTTGGATCGAGATCTTCCAGATTCTCCATAGCACGAAATCCGAACCGCGCACCAAGTAAGGCATAGATCCCCGCAAGGACTCCCGAAAGGCCGCTCAATGAGATGAACTTCGTTGAACGTTCCATCAGGTCCCGGATGGAACTCAGTTCCCTATAGACATCTTTTTCTTCCATATAAAAGTACTTTGCGATTCAAAGCTAAGGAGATATTTTGAATGTGCAAGGGGTTTTTAATATTTTTAAAATATGTCTACAAAACTAAATAGTTCCCTAGCCCATCAATTTGCCTTTGGAATGCCGGGATAAAATAGTGCGAAGTGAAGAAATATTGGATTCGCTTAGAGATCGTTTAGGGATTTTGGATGCAACTAGTTTATTTCCAAATATGAGAAACATATCCTTCAACTCTCTTACCTCGTATATGTTCTCCCATGAAAGTTTGGATTCAAACAAATGCCCCTTCACTTCTATACCATGATTATCATTAGTATAATGTATTGGATGGGCGAAACCTACTGTGGTTGAATACTGGACTTTACTTCTTCTACGTATCAGGTATGGGATCCAAATAAAGACTCCAATAATCACGAATGCGGCAAGACCTGCATACCAAAAGTTATTACGATTCATGATAAAGACCAAAGAACAGAATATTATATAAATGATCCCCAGTACTTGGAAAATTTTATTTATAGGTTTCCTTTTGAAATCATACATAGCATATGACAATACATCTTTGTATTCCATAATAAAAGTAAACTCAATTTTATCCAGGAGAGAACTCATCGTCGGGTAATTTTTACAAATTGTGGATCATAGAATTAAACTCTTCATGTGATCCTATCCAAAACCAAATCACAGTTTCTTTTTCCAGTCGACCAAGGGCTCTGTACCCTAGTCCGATTCGTACTGAATAAATTGGTTCCGAACTATAAATCTGTTTGAAGTGAAGACTTGGATGTTGGGGATTATCTTTCCAAACTAAATAAGACTTTTTAGCCTTTTCCTAATACCATATGGAAGGTTATCAAATGCCTTATTAAATCGAGATGTGGTAACTGACTTCATTACCAAGATTTATCAGAGGTATTTCCTTTTTTATATTCGCTTAAAGCCTCATTGGCAAGTTGCGAGAGTTTATCCTGGTTTGACATAAGTGTTGCATCCCAACTCAATTCATCATGAATAAGTTGAGCTATTTCACGTTGTTTAGCTTCCGGAAGTTTTTCGATTTCCTGAATTGCTTTTTTCACTGGCTCAATCATAATTTATATTTCCTTAATTAAACTAATATACGGAATCTAATCCAATCACCTTCGTCACAGGTTATAAGATACTTTTTAATCTCAAAGTTGTTAAGGCATATCTTCTGATAAGCTATTACATAGACCTATGCCGCAGAAACCGCTATCATCGTCAGCACCACTTCCAACGCTTCCACCTGGTACTCCTTACAACCAGTTATATCCGGTTCGACATCTTTCATTTTGGATCTTATCGTGGCTTGATTGATAATGGAAACAGGATACGGCATACTCTGAATGATCCCTTCCATCTTGAAAGAAGTAGAGCCTCCCGCAAACCTGCCTTTGGTCACTCTTCCTTTTATTCCGATTGCATCAAATTGTCCAGCTTTCAGAAATTTTTCAAATGCCCCTGCAAAGGATTATATATCCAGTTGGATGGATCTTTGATTCTAAATCGATCAACACCTATCGAAGAAACTGAGTATCTCACCAATAGTTTCTATTCCAACAACACGGGCCTCGTCACCCTTTAGTTCAATACCACAATATTTCATTCTATATATTTAAAAATTCCCAGTGTCAACATCACGGATAAATTTTATCACCCCACTCATGAATACCTCCTGGTCATCCCACATGGACAAATGGCTTCCATTCGGACAAAAGAGAAAACGACCCTTCTGCACCATGGTACTTTGTTCTTCCATAGCCTTCGGATCCATGGTGTCATATTTGGCACCGATCATCAGGGTGGGTATAGCTATCTCTTTCAAACGATCCTTAATATCCCAATTGGCAAGACGCCCACTGATACCGAATTCACTCGGTCCCTGCATCATCGTATACACCGTACCATTTACATGTTTCAAGGCACGATTAAGTCCATCTGGCCATTCTTTCAGACGGCATATGTGTTCGTGATAAAAATGCGGGATCAGCAATTCCATATATCGCGGATTGCCAAAATCTTTATTCGCTTCAATTTTTTTAATTTCAGCAAGTGCAGTTGGATCCATTTGTTTAGAAAGAACTTCATCTGCATACTTTCCATATTCAGGCGCACTGGCGACCATGTTGGAGATCAGTAATCCTTTCAAATGCTTTTGGTATTTCAGCGCATACTCCATACCCAGGATACCACCCCACGAATTACCGAGCACATAAAAATTGGTACTATCAGCTCCAATAGCCTGACGCACCTGTTCGACTTCTTCTACAAAACGTTCTGTGGTCCAAAGGCTGCTATCAAGGGGTTGATCACTGTAGTAGGAACCCAATTGATCGTATTCATAAAACTCAAAGCCTTCGCGTTGAAAGAACGTCTCAAAACATTCCATATACTCATGTGTCATTGCGGGCCCACCATGCAATAACAACACTTTGATGCGGGGATTTTTTCCAAAACGTTTCGTCCAGACTTTAAACTCACCCACAGGTGTGGTAATCGGAATCATTTTAACGCCAGCAGCCTCTACATCGCCACCATAGGTAAAATAGTCCGACAATGTAATATCAGTTGTAATTGCCTTTTGCTTGCAGGAAACAAAAAGGACACTGAGCAGTATGAAAATGAGATTGCGCATAATCAGTAGTATTGTGGATAATGAATTCTACAATCAGTTCTTCAACTTGTGTTTGAGAACTTTATGAATGGCTTCTTCAATGATGGGTTCCATCACTGCATACCCTGCACGTGTTGGATGTACACCATCATTAGAATATTTTTTATCAAGACCTAAATCCGCATCCACCATCCTGCCATAATAGTCTACGTACGTTACCTGATGTTCGTGGCAATACGTTTCAA
>JANPKZ010000089.1:0-4535 GCA_031426295.1 Saprospiraceae bacterium | reverse complement strand
CGATTGAAACCAGCTCAAAAGAATTTTTGCTCCAGGTTGCGCATCTGTGTCCCTCACCCAGCTTATGTTCTTCTTTAGCTGAGGCTATTGAATTAACGGAACAAAATGAGATTGTCTTAAAACCATTATATTCTTACGGAGGACTTGGGATCATCAGGCTTTCAAAATTATATGTGTGGGTGGGTAATAACCGTCATCCTGTTTCAGAGATCGATAAGATTCTGACCTCAAATCTTTTCCCCATGCTAGCGATGCGTTACCTCCAAAACGTCACGCAGGGAGATAAACGAACCATTGTTGTAAATCGTAAAGTTATGGGTTCTGCGGTTCGTATGCCGGGTCTTGACAGTTGGATCTGCAATGTAGCTCAGGGCGGTCAAGCATACTTTTCCGAAATGGACGATGATGAAAAACGGATGGAGAAGGAACTTACTCCATTATTGTATGACAAGGGTGTGATCTTCTATGGGTTTGATTCACTCGTAGATGATGATGGCAAAAGAGTATTATCAGAAATTAATACACTCAGTATTGGAGGTCTTGGACCTATGGAAGAGATGAGCGGTAAGCCATTGGTCAGAGAGGCTGCAACGTTGATTTGGGATTATTTCGTGAATCGTGAATTGTAACCACGTAATAATTATCATTTAGCGTTGATCGAAATGATGTGAATTGTGAGTTGTCAATTGTGAGTAGAAAAAGCGTTAGAAATTTTTGAAATTTTGTTGAAAAATTTTACAACTCACTACTCACAACTCACTTTCTAACTTTCTCGACTACTTCTCCGTTTTCCTTTACCCTCGATTGTGTGATATTACGTACGATATATCTGACGGCCTTGCGTCTGATGGTGCGTTCTAATTCGCGACTGAATTGGATGAGGGAATATTGAAACTTGAGTACGAGGAAATCTTTTTTAATAAAGACTACACGAATAGAGTAGGAGTTCGGTTCGATCAGATGGTGGTATTCGCTCAGTGAGATCATAAGCTGTTCTTCGAGTTCCTCAATGGATGAGACGCTGGAAGTGGGGATTTCAAAATCGATGCTTGTTTTTTTGATCTGCTTTTTGGTGTAGTTGATAATGTCACTTGTGAACACCGTGCTGTTGGGCATAAAAAGGATGTCATCATCTTCATTTAGAAGTGCAATCTTGGCGATATTGATGTCAATGATCTTGCCACGATATTCACCGATCTTGACGTAATCATCTATCGTAATCTCTTTGCTGAAGCTGATCACGATCCCACTGATGATATCTGCAAAAAAGTCTTTGGAGAGGATCGCAAATGCCGCTGCTACGATCGAAAGGCTGGTAAATATTTTTTCAGGACTGAGTCCCAATAGTTGAAATGCTGAAATGACAGCATACACAGTGATGATTAGGATGGAAATATTACTAAGACCCAGAGTTACATTATCCTTCCGGTTGTAGGGCAGATGTTTACGATGGCGATAGATCATTGCCAGAAGGCGAACGATGAGACCAACACCAAAGAGGAAGATTGTAAAACGAAGGACGACGAGCAGGGTGGGTCCCAGGCGGCCAAAATCATCCAGCCATTTGTGGCTAATGGAGTAGATAAACATGGCAAATGCCAGGAATGCCATCTCCACCAGGAGCTTGACAAAATACCGTCCAGGGATCTTAATACGTGCTTGTTGCATCAATGTCACTTCTAATTAACGCCGGAAAGGGTCCGGAATCGTACCTCGTATTATAACTTGTTAAAACAAATATAAGTGGGAATTGAGTAAAATATCTGACCTCTTTGGCTGGAGACTATATCTGCTACACTCAATTTTGACCGGATTTTATTTCATTAGAACTATTTTTCTTTGAATGTCCTAATCAATTTCCTGAATGTATCCAGATAGGAAGCCAATTCTTCTTTTGCAGATCCAATCATGATATAATAACCTCCATCTTCATCGAACAACATCACGTGATACAGCAATTCCGGAGGGAGATGCCCTTTTGAGTACGCTATCAGCTCAAAACCTTTGTAACCACCAGCTTCGATCGGCGAAACCCCATTCATGATAAAAATTTCACTCTCAGGAAGCCGTTTAAACCGGTCAATGATGTATTGTTTATGATCATCCGGCTTCACATCCGCTATTGAATGACCAATCAGAAAATAGGGTCGCTCAGTTGGTACTTTCCCGTCAATCGTATACATGAGATTGCCAGATACATTATCGGAGAACTGGAAATCCGTCCCTGAGACATCGATGGAAAAATTAACCGATCCCAGCGGATCATCCACGATCAATGGATCATGCTTAGTTGACAAGATTGAAGCACGAATTGCCTCACTCAATTCTATGTGTGTAATTGGAAATACACCACTTACGAGAATGCAAATAGTCGAATCCCCAAATGCAAGAATATGTTTCTGATATGTCGTTCCATATGCATTCTGACTGATATGAACATATACGGCATCATTATTTTGGAATTGTAATTCTTCCCTTTTGAGTAAAGTCAATCCTTTAGCTTTTAGCGCTTCTGCGGTAAAGCCACTAATGATCTTCTGAACTGAAAACGGCATTTCTGTCACCATAATGGAAGCCTGTGTTGCCTCATTGATAAAGCCTGTAAAGTTGGGTGCCGGCGTAAATTCCTTTGGCGGTATGAGACTGCATTTAGTGCCTGGTATGATGAAGGGCTCGGAAGATTGGCTCCTGACCAGATGCATTGACGTCATCAAGAGAAACGAAACCAGGCAAAAGATCCTTGTACCATGAAACCTCATTTGCATAATTTATAATTTAGCACCGGGTAAAATTACCATGATATTTCCTTTGAAAAGCCATTAGACACCTTGTTTGCTGCCACTTAACACACCTGACGGTTCAGGTAGTATTAATGACAGTCCATCTTCCAGAACCACAGTTCATCCCTTCCTGTAGACGGCCGGTATGGAATTTGGGTATTTTCGCTTTAATGGCCATAAAGCGCTACAGCAAGCAGGAGCCGCTGGTATTTATCTACGTTCTTGTGCCGTATATCTTCTTTATGAACCTCCTGATCTTCGGGGGATGCATCCTGTTTACCATTCCGGTTATGCTGAAGGCATTTGTCATCAGTACTGTGTACTTCTCCATTATCTATGCTGCTTTTGGTTTTGTGGCTGTCAGGATCCAACTACAATTCAATAAGGCCGGGGAGCTATTTAAACGGATCAGGATTATGCTGCCAATATTCTACCTGATGAATATTGCGGCTGTTCATGGCGTCTTTCTCTTTTATAGAGAAACCGATTGGCTGCATTGCCCTATACAACCTGGACAGCTCTGGTGGACTATCCTGTATGCCTGTATCATGAGCACCGTGATCACCTTTATCAATGAAGGTATGGCGAACTGGGAAAAATGGAAAAACTCATTATCCGAAGGTGAAAAACTAACCAACGCATATCAACGGAGTAAACTGCTGGGACTGAAGGGACAGATCAATCCACATTTTCTCTTTAACTGCTTCAATACGCTTTCCGGACTGATCCATGAAGATGAAGAAAAGGCTGAAGAATTCCTGGATGAGATGACCAAAGTACACAGGTACCTGCTGCGTGGTGATGATGAATATCTGGTGACACTGGGTGATGAAATGAAATTTGCCAAATCCTATCTCAGTCTTATTAAAGCCAGATTTGGTGATGCCATTACCATTGGGATCAACCTCTCACAGGAATTGATGTACAAACAGATTCCCCCGTTGAGTATGCAGGTGATTTTGGAAAATATTATATACACCAATGCGCTCAATAAAAAATCACCCCTCACGATCAAAATTTATACCCAGGATACTGACAAGCTTGTAATTTCCCATAGTATCCATGAAAAGATTATAGTGCAAAACCTGAGTGTGGATGAAGGTTTGGACAATCTTATCACCAAGTACAGGCTGTTAAATGCCAAAGACATTGAGATTATAGAAACGCCAACACACCGTGAGATCGTGCTTCGATTGTTTGACGATAAAATGGTACCGGTATGATCTGGAGAACCCCTTATCCACCACGCCATCAGATCGTTGGGTTCTGGCTTTCGATGCCGTTTATCACGCTTACCCTGTGCTATATCCTTTATGACGAACGGCTCTTCATGGACTGGCGCATTTTTGCATTTGCCTATCCAATTATCTATGCGATTGGGTACATATCATGGCGCATGCATTACGTTTATGATTACAATTTGCATGTTCATTACCCTTCACTGAAGGATACACAGAAGCGGATCCTGTTGACGATTCCGGTGAATCTATTGGTGATGACACCCTCTGTTTTGTTGATCTTCTTCACCTTTCATTGGTTTCATATACTCGGATATTCTATTCAGGAAAACGATTTGAAATATGGATTCCTCACGGGTCTTGGAGTCAATATCATCTTCCAATCCCTGTGGGAGGTGATCTATATTATTGATAAGTACAAAGAATCAGCTTCAGATCAGGAACGTATTGAACAAATGCATCTACGCCAGGAATTTGACAACCTGAAAGCCAAGGTAAATCCCCACTTCCTGTTCAA
>JANPKZ010000088.1:0-3215 GCA_031426295.1 Saprospiraceae bacterium | reverse complement strand
TGTAGTCGGTAAGTAGCAATGTACTGTTTTCGGTAAATAAGGATGTACCATTAAATCGGTAAATAGTGATGCATGATCTGATTAAAAATAGTAAGATTTAAGCCGTTTTTCCAAAGATTGTTTTTCTGTTTTTCATACGGTAACTTTCTCCGTTGAGTTTGATGATTTCACACCTGTACAGTAAACGATCCAGCAATGCTGTGGTGATTACTTCATCACCGATTGTTTCAGCCCATTCTTTCGGTGATTTGTTGGTGGTAATGATGAATGATGTTTTTTCATGCAGGGCATTGACAAAATGAAAAAACGCATTGGCATCCTGCCGGGCGATAGCGATCATCATGATATCGTCAATAACGATCAGGTGTGCCTTATGCAGTTTTTTGTAATCCGCCATTGCAGAACGGGTGATGTCTTTGGTTTTTAGCACCGTCATGATTTGCTCCATGGTTCTAAAATAAGCCCTGTAGCCGCTCTTTAATGCATGGTGACACAATCCTGCTGCCAGGAACGATTTACCCACGCCGTTGGGCCCCATAACGACCAGGTTGAAGTTTTGATCCAGCCAGTTCAGTTCTTTTAGCTGCTGCAACTTTGCAGGCGGCATGCCATCCACCTGTGCACAGTCATAAGCCTGGAGTTCATGACTGCCCGGCAATCGGGCTACTTTGATTTTTCTGAGCATGTCGTTTTGATTACGATGATCAATTTCTGTTTGCAGTAACCGTGCTGCAAACTCCAGGTAGCTGACTCCTTCAGTCGCTGCTGTGTCGGCCATCTGGTGCACCTGTTCAGCAATAGCGGGTAGCCTTAACTGTTTGCAATGAAGCGTGATGTTGTTTTTTACTTTCATACTGATTTGTATTTAAAATGATGATGATTTGTTCGCCTGCCGCGGGCTTGCACCCGGAACAGAGCGATCTTTGCTGTACACGCTTCCTGCTGCACTGATCACTCTGTTCCGTGCGCCGTCAGCTACTTGTAAACGCCTGCTCATAAGTATCCAGATCACTTTTATCCGGTTGAATGGATGCTTTTTTTGCACTGCACGGATCCAGCAGAATGATCTTGCCCACCGGTGTTACCGGATCAGTGTTTTCCGTTTCCTGCAGTGCCAGCAGTTCCCGGAACATCACTGCACCCAGGTATTGCTGCTCTATACATTTTTGCAATACCTCAGCAACCACTTGTTTGTCCTTACCCTCGATAGCTTTACCGATTGCCTGCACCTGATCACGCAGATAACGGCCCTTCACTTTGCGGATCATCTCGAAGTATTCCAATGCCAGGGCAGGATACTTAAACTGACTGGCCGTTTGGGTCAACAGTTCTTTGACTTTGCGGGACTTATCCCGCTTATGATCCGTATTGATCACTGTATGGCCTTTGCGTTCTTCTATGGCATGTTTGCACAGCAATGCCCCGTCATCGTTGTGGATAAACAACTGCTCTTCCTTCAGCCATATCTTCACCATGGTATCTTTATTTTTAAAAGTCCCTTGAGGAACAGAATAAAAATTACCCTGATAGGCGAAGGTGTTGTCCTTGCGGATGATGCGCATGATGTAGGCGGGTAAAATCTTTACAGAGACCCAGGGAATTAAATGTGGTTGTTCATTTTGCCACTCCTGTTCCGGTATCTTTTTAGTGGTCGTATGCGGCATACCGTTACCTGTCCGGCGCAGCCACCCAAGTGCCTGTGCCTGCAGTGTTTGAAGATCATAGTAAGCGCGGGCATAGAGAAAGTTCTGCTTTACGTACTTGACTACATTTTCCACCTTGCCCTTACTTTGCGGATCTGCCTTGCGGCAAAAATGAAGCTGGAACTCCTGTTCAAAAACATAGTCTTTAAACTCGCGGGTGAGCAATAGCTCCCCCATGCGTTCCTCGACCAGAAACAGCCGGTCCTGATCATAGACCACTTCCACGGGCTTGCCGCGAAAGAATGCAAAAGCGGCCTCGTGTGCATCAATACTCATCCTTGTGGTAAAGGGTGTATCGGAGAACTGAACAAACTTCATTCTTGAACGGGAGAGCATCATCACAAAGAAGTGAATACGTTTGCGCCGCTCTTCCGTGCTGCGGAGTATACAGTGACCAAAGTCGGCCTGAGCCTGCTTCCCATAGGGAAGCTCTTCAACTACGAAGTATTGCCGTTCCACTTCTTCCAGCGGAATATTATACTTCTGCCGTAAATACATTACAAAATTATACACCGTCTTGGGAGAGGTATGCGGAAAATCAGGATAATGTTCCTTTAACCAATCGTGCAGCTGCGCTGCACTGACGGCAGGATGTGCCTGAAGCTTATCCTTGATAAAAGACTCATAGCTGTTAAGTAATTTATCCCGGCTATCCTTACTCTCCAGAAAAGTACAATACTCTTTCTCCGTCATGAGCGCATATCGCCTGACCGTTCTGCGGTCCATAACAAGCGCTTTGGCTATCGCAGCAAAGCTTAATCCGTCTCTGAGTTGCCGATGAACTTCGTAATACATGATCCAGTTCCCTATTGTTTTGTTATCCATGCTTTAGAGCCTTATTTATGGCCCGGCAAAGCTGAACATTTACAAATGGATCATACATCCTTATTTACCGAAGTAGGACATTCTTATTTACCGAAATAGTACATTACTATTTACCAATTATGGTACATTGCTATTTACCGATTACATCATACCTGCTAAGGTGTCATATCATGCTCGAAAAATTGGAGATAGTAATATCAAAAATATATCAGTCGTGAAAGATTTGGCTGGTAGGGAGTATCCTTCTTCCGCTATTCTAATTAACAACGATTCGATACAGTGTTTTGGAGGAGATTTTGAATGTTTTGGAGAATTCAAAACTATTGATAGTGTCAAAGTTGCCGTGAATTCAGAGATTTCCACGGACTGGATAAAAATTCAAGCTACAAGCAAAATTATAGAAATTGAATTGCAGACTGATATTGAATTTTATCGGTATTTCCCTATTAAAATTGAGCTGAAAAGAATAAAAAATGATTTAATGTTAATTGCAGACCCACTGCGCCCAACAGTCGGCTTTATGCAATCCGGGCTGACGGAATAGGCCATCGGCATTTGGAATGCTGACCCAGCTTTAGTAATTTGGCCTGGCAGACTTTATATTCAATCACCCAAGCGGTGCCCGGCCAACCGGACGACATTAACACGGAAGTCCCGGCCTGACATAAAGCCTTTAGCGTTATGCGC
>JANPKZ010000087.1:0-6549 GCA_031426295.1 Saprospiraceae bacterium | reverse complement strand
AACATTCTCGTAATCATTATCAAAATTGTCGTGGCAATCATCCTGCTGCAGACATTGTATTTTAAATTCACTGGTGCACCTGAAAGTATTTATATTTTTAAAAGTGTCGGCATGGAACCATGGGGTCGCATTGGATCTGGTGTGGTTGAATTATTGGCTGTCATCCTGCTCTTCATTCCAAAGACTACGTGGATGGGAGCGCTGCTGGCATTGGGCACTATGGCTGGTGCTATTTTTTTTCACCTGACGAAGCTGGGCATCGAAGTTATGGACGATGGAGGATTGTTATTCTATCTAGCATGTACTGTATTCATCCTGAGCCTCATCATCCTATGGATTGATCGAGACAGAGTAAAAGCGTTTCTTCCCCAGAGAGCGTGATCCCGATAGCTATCGGAAGTGAGAGTGCGAGAGTGTAAGAGAGTGTGAGAGTGTGAGAATGCGAAAATGCGAGAGCGTTATTGTTGAATGTCCAATTTTCTAATTTCCAACTATTAACTATTAACTTTTAGTTTTTAGTTTTTAGTTTTTAGTTTTTAGTTATAACAATCGGTAGATCTCCTGTATGCCTTTCAGTTCCTTTTCAAAATCAATATTGAGATCATTCAGCTTGCCGCTGCGGATATCCATGACCCAGCCGTGCACGATTGGGTAACCGGAGCGTAAAAACTGTTGCTGGACAGCGGCAGTTTTGATGACGTTGATACATTGTTCGGTGACATTCAACTCCACAAGGCGATCGAAGCGCTTGTCTTCGTCCTTGATGGCATGTAGTTCATCCTTATGGATCCGGAAGACATCGCGGATATTGCGCAACCATGGATTCAATATACCCATGTCTTCCTGCGTGAGGGCTGCCCGCACACCACCACAATTATAATGGCCACATACGATGATATGTTTTACCCGAAGAATTTTGACTGCATAATTGATGACCGACATGACATTGACATCAATACTCACTACCAGGTTACCAATATTCCGATGCACAAAGATCTCACCAGGTGCTGCGCCCATCATGTCTTCAGCAGTAACACGGCTGTCGCTGCAACCGATATACAAATAATCTGGGTTCTGGTCCTGGGCAAGCTTTTCAAAAAACTGGTCATCCTGACTACGTTTTTTTGCAATCCATTCTTTGTTATTCTCAAATATTTTTTCGTAAGAAATCATGGATTTGGTGGTTGGTAACAGGGGGTAAGATATGGTAACGGGAGCAAAGGAGGAAAGGAGTAAGGGATCAAGGGATCACGGGATCACAGGATCACAAGATCAAAGAAGCAATTTTTAAATTCTATTGCTATTTCAATTCCCAAATATATTCAAAAGTATATACGGTATAAACGATATGACCAATGAAATCAAGTCTTCCGGGCGTACCGCATGATTTTTGAAAATCTTGCTCATTCTGAAAATCCTACCTATTGAATTACAGTGATGTAAAACATAATGGATGGTGTATCCACCAATGGACCCATGTTCAGGAATTTTATTTCTACGTTACCCGGAGCACTAATGCGTGCATATTCAATCA
Source organism: Saprospiraceae bacterium (assembly GCA_031426295.1). Taxonomy (GTDB): domain Bacteria; phylum Bacteroidota; class Bacteroidia; order Chitinophagales; family Saprospiraceae; genus Opimibacter. The sequence continues at coordinate 5,015 of JANPKZ010000087.1, read as the reverse complement.
TGATGTTTGACATCGACGAACCAGGTGAAACATGAACGCTGGCAGTTACAGCAGCACCTATAAGTTCAACATTTGCAATAGCCTCAACACCTTGGCCCAGTTCAGGCAGATCTATAGCTGACGAAACCCTAAAGATCCCTGTCAATGGAGTTCCTGATGAACCAACCCTCAACGCGCCATCAGACAATTGCAGTCCTCCTCCGACCAATTGAAGATCACCGTCTGCATGAATATTACCATCAAGATACATGTCACCTGAAACATCCACGTTCCCTCCTACCGTAAGCTGTTGCGTGATATTTGTGGTTCCATTCACATCAAGCTTCGCACCCGGAATTGTTTGATTGATACCGACATTTCCGTTTTCATCAATACGCAATCGTTCAATATTATTTGTACCAACCAGGATGGGTTTCGCTTCTGCATGCAGAATTTGAGCAATGCCCGTACCACTTAATACACCAACATATAAACCTTGAGGAATGGTGGGATTATATTGCCCGGTTGTAAACCTGATCCGGCTATTTGCACTACCACTATGAAAATGCATTTTTTCGGTAGGTGTCACACCAAGGCTGTAGGTACCAACACCAATGGCGGCTCCCCCATTGTACAAATTGCCTTCACTCACCCAACTTCCGGCAGTGCCATTCCATCTTAATGTATGCCCATTGTCAGTCCCGGACAAGACAGGGGCTATATATTTCCAGCTACTTCCATCAAATAAATAAATGCCCTTTGGCGAAGTATTCTGATACACCATCATGCCCGCATCGTTGGCAGTTAATGCCATGTCACTTCGTTCCTGGGAAGACATCCTCGGCAACAACAAACCTTTGGAAGTGGAAGATAAATCGAGGATGGATTTTGTGTTGGGTACAGCTGTACCAATGCCTACTTGTGCATGTATGTTGAGGAGAAAGCAAACGAGCCCCATGAGAATGAAAATTCCTTTCATTGGTAATCCAATTGAATTAAAAAAATGCTCTTCAGTGGGGGGTTATGCACAGTACGCAAATAACGAGTGGGCAAAATTTCGTTATCAGGATGATAATCCGTTGATTATCATAGATTCATATGTTCGAATTCATCTTACTGAGTGAATCCGCCGCGATCGGCGAATTGTTTTATGCAGATCCAAAGTACACAATCGGAAATAAGTACAAAAACAAATTTTCCCGGACGATGTGATATGTGTTAATTAACTAAAATAATATTTATCAGGTCTATCACATCGCCCGGGGTCTAACCTAGAAGAAAAAACTAAATCCAACATCCATTCCAATACTATCAATATATTCTTTGCGGGATGTTTCTGTATAACCACCTTTATTGCGGATCGTAAAAATGCTGTAGGTCAATCCGGCATCTATTGAAAAATGTTTGTTCGGAAAATATGAGAGCCCGGTACCACCACTAAACTGATATAATCTTTTTGGGAGATGGACTTCCTCACCATTGTATTTGGATTCAATCACACCTAAGATGGGGGATGCTTTCAACCAGTATTTCAGGTGATGACCACCATTCAGATAGTATTTGATCTCAGCACCTCCCATCAGCATAAACGTGCTATACTTTTCATCTGTTTTTTCTGTTTCCTTGTAGACTGTAGAGCCTGTATAAAAATTGCCGATGAGGCCGACAGAAAAGTCATTCATGATAAACTGGCTACCGCTCAGGCTGAATCCAAACGTGGTGGTGTTTTCCCGCACATCTATATAGGATCCATCCAGCTTTGTCTTGTGTGATCCGAAGGAAAATCCAAGGCCACAGTTTTGTGGGAACAGGTTGATAGGCAGGCCATCGATATTGATCCCTGTTGGGCTATAGTTATGGAAGCCGACGGAATAGTTTCCTTTTTCAGTTTGCGCATCTGCTGTCAAGGTTGATATTATAATCAACGTTGTGACTGCGGTACGGATCAGTTGGCTAAAGCTGAGGTCTGAATTGGTAGTTTGAGTTATCATGATAATCATCTTTGAGTGGTGAGTAGTATTGCTTTTTGTCTGACTCAAAGGTGGGCGGGGAGCGTGTTCACTCTTCTTCACTGGATGTCCGATTACAAGCATCAGTGTTTCTATTTCATATAAAAGTGCATAGCAACTATGTTTCGCACTCTAGAAACATGCTGATTTTCAACATGTTATGCAACTCGAACCTTTCCCGTAGAATTACGCAGAAACCCAACCTGATTTTGTAATCGCAGAAAAAGCAGAAAGTGGATTCTACAGGTTATTGACTTTTCTAAAAATGGTTTTGAGAATACCTAAACCTGCCTTTTGTATTTCCTTAGCCCTGCGTCTTTCCGCGTGTATTTCTGCGTAATTCTGCGGGAAATAAGTTAGTACTGCATGTTTATGTTTTATTCATCTACTGTCATACAGCACAAAAAAAGGCCTGCATTTTTTATGCAGGCCCCGGGCAATGACACACTATTTAAAAAGAGGAGGAAGTCTATTGGATGACGATCTGTTGTGCAGTTATTCCCTGGTCGAATTCAATCGAGACAACATACTGACCCGGGCTAAGATTCTTGATGGGGATATGGTAATAGCTCAGACCGATGTTAGTGAATTGATTCATAAGCTTTCCACTGATGTCGAAAATCTGGATCGATCGCATGGGATAGTCCTTTCCAGAATTCACATAAATTTCATTGGCTGTGGGGTTAGGGAAAATCACCAGATCTGCCTGGGCACCTTCCACAAATTTTGTGGGAATGCAAATATTTTCATCTCTCAGGTCGGAGAAGATTCTTGGTAAAACAAAAGCGAGGATCGTATCGATATAGAGTTCTGCCTTTTCACGGGTCATATTGGGGTTGTTTACAAACCCAAAATCGGAGCATGGATGAGTAGCAGGATCCCAGAACACCCAAGGGGTTCCATCCGTAATAGTATCTCCATAAATCGGAAGTGCACCTTCAATGCCATCATTTCGTGCGTCAGCTACTTCCGAAACAGAGATCTGGAAGTCTGTCATTTTTTGTAAAGGCACATCAAAATTATTATTACCCTGATTCACTGCAGCTTGAGCAGTATAATAACAACCACATACATCGATTACCCTAAGATCACCAACGTATACTGGGCCACAGTCGTACGGTGTAGTAAGATCATATGGTGCATGAGCACATATCATGGAAGGCTGTCCCGGATCTATCCATGAAGTGTCAGCTACGGCACTTCCCAAAGCTACTGCAGTGGAAAAGTTTGAACTATAGCCTACGTGATTCGGGTAGTTCAAAGTATCTCCATGAGGAAATGGAAGCCAGGGTAAAGGAAAGTTCAAAGTATCCATGATGCCATATTCTTTACCCTCAACATCTCCACTAACTTGCTCCACAACCATAGGATATCCTGGCGGAACTAAAAATTGTGGAATCAGTAGTTTTTGGTAGGAGTCCAGGCAGGCAGCATGAAGAGACAAGTAACCACCTGAATCATCACCAAACAATACGATGCTGCTTGTGTCAATTCTGAACGGATTGCCATCTTCCACATATGTCTTTTTAAAATACCTGATAGAAGTATTCGCATCCTGTACACCCCTGTACGCAGCGTTGATCAGGCCAATCCGGGCTTCCAGTTCAATCGTAGTGGCAGCATTCCAACCCTGTCGATAATCTGCGGAAGCAACCACATATCCACTGCGTGCTAATCTTCTGCAAATTTCTACCACAGAACTATCTCTTCTGGTCCCAACAGTTGACCTGTTAAGACAAACGGGCAAAAAATTACCTGAATGAAAATAGATAATTAACGGGCGTTCAATACAAGGGTCATCAATGGGTTCGTACAGATCAAAAAGTAAGGGCTCTTTAATCGCTTGGCCGAGTTGTCCAAAATACAGAACTGTTGCATTTTCACCATACACCAGGTCAGGTGTAATTTGCATTTCATATACTTCTTCAAGAAAAGGATGTTGCCCAAAAGAATATGTGGCAATGACCAAAAAAACTGCGGAGTAAAATAATTTTTTCATAATACCAGATTTGAATTGAAATGAAATATTTAAAATCGATAACCAATTTGTATGTACGCAAGACGTCCAATAGCAGGTCCGCCATATACCTGTGTATGCTGGTAGTTGAGCAGATTGGTCGCTCCTATTTTGAGTGATGTATTCGTTTTCTCCCAACGAACATTCACCTGGGCATCCACTGTGGCGTAAGTAGGTATGTACCCGGTAAACTGGGGCGAACCTTCAAAGCGAAATCCATTGACCCATTTATATTGTATAGCAAATCCGGTATTCCGCAGAATAGGTGATTTTGTAATTTTTAACCCACGGATAGTAACCCCTAGATTTACCTTGTGCGCAGGCGTATTGTATGCAGGTATGATCGGATCATCCTCCACTGATTTTGTCAGTTGATTAAAACTATAGTTACCCGTTATTGTGATGTTTGCTTTAGGATAATAATTTATACCGATACTCGCACCGTGAGTTGTTACACGATTGGTGGAATTAGCTGAATAGCGATATACCTTTAAATTTCTCCAGTCCGGATAAGGTCCTTTAATAATATCAGCTGAGATACCAATTAAATACCCGAGAAAATCATGGTATGAATTCCGGTAGTAATTCGCATCCACATAGAATTTTTCCTTAAATAATTCAGTTCGAACTCCAACTTCGAATGTGGTAACCTTTTCGGGACGGATAGGATCGATATTAAAATATTTAAGCTTTACCATATCATTTGTGTTTCTCCATTCGATGAATGAGGGTATCGTAATGAGGCTATCTACCTGTCCAATGTGACCAGCGAGTATAGCAGGACCTACATTCAGATGAAGATATTGATCTGACAAGGTTGGATTTCGTATAGCACTTGAATAGGAGAACCGGAAATATGTTCGATCTTTTAGATTATAGACCAGGGATGCAGCCGGCGTGATATTCCAATTCAAATTTTGATTCTTATCGCCACGTACCACGACATTCGCGATCAGCTTCTGATCCAGGAATTTCTTCTTCCAGCCTGCATAGATCCCAACTTCTGAATT
>JANPKZ010000086.1:0-16611 GCA_031426295.1 Saprospiraceae bacterium | reverse complement strand
GAGTGTGCAGTTTTCTATTGGACCTGGAATACCGGAAGTGGATTGGAATCGCGTGACAGATGTGAAGTTGTGGGCTATTTGGTTAGAATAGAAATTGGAAAATAGAAAATGGAAATTGGAAAATCTCACGCAGAGGAATACTGTGCCTGGTTCATCGACCTATAATAATGCAGGGGTAAACCCTGCATCTACTTTGATTTTAGACATCAATAAAATACAATCCACAGTAAATAAAATGGGATTCAGAAAAAGCTTTGTAGATGCAGGGTTTACCCCTGCATTCTGACATGACGATGGATTAGGCTTTTTAGGTGAATGTTTACCCCTGGATTATCGAAGAGCACCACTTCCCTTACTCCCTTCTTCCTTTCCTTGCCCTGAGCATGTCGAATTGGTTCCTTTCTTCCCTCTTCCATTCCTGTCCTGAGCTTTTCGAATGGGTTCCTTTCCTCTGCCCACTAAGTATCCACTAAACTTCTGGTGAGGAAAAAGTTAATTCTCCTTACCCATCTCCGGAATATGGAAATTGTATACATTGGGTGTACTAAAACCAACGCTTCATGGGTAACCTTACCACCTTCGATTATATCGTTTTCATGTTCTATTTCCTGGTCGTAGCCGGGTATGGTTACTGGATCTACAACCGCCGCAAGAGCAAAGAAGTCGATTCAAAAGCTTTCTTCCTGGCAGAAGGTTCCCTGACATGGTGGGCGATCGGTGCCTCCATGATCGCGTCCAATATCTCTGCAGAACAATTTATCGGGATGTCCGGAAATGGATTCCGGCTGGGTCTCGCGATCTCAGCGTATGAGTGGCTCGCAGCCCTCTCCCTGATCATTGTTGCTGTGTTCTTCATGCCGATCTATCTGAAGAACAAGATCTTTACCATGCCGCAATTCCTGAAACAGCGGTACAATGAGACAGTGGCTGTCATCATGGCGGTGTTCTGGTTATTCTTATATGTATTTATCAACCTGACATCGATCCTGTATCTCGGTTCGATCGCGATCAACAACCTGGTGGGAGGTGATTATTTCCACGGCATCATGATCGGTCTCGCGCTCTTTGCATTGATCATCACGCTGGGGGGTATGAAGGTGATTGGGTACACGGATGTGATCCAGGTATTCTTCCTGATCGTCGGTGGACTGGTTGCCACCTATCTCGCGTTGACACTTGTATCTGAAGAATTTGGTCTTGGAAAAAATGCCATAGCAGGTCTCAACGAGATCATCAAGCGCACACCAGGCCACTTCGATATGATATTCGATAAACCCGCTGTTACTGCTACAGCACAGGAAGCTTCTCGTTATATCAGCCTTCCGGGAATTGCCATGCTGCTCGGTGGTCAGTGGGTCGCCAACCTTAACTACTGGGGTTGTAATCAATACATCACACAGCGTGCATTAGGTGCAGACCTTAAAACTGCACGTACAGGTATCCTGTTTGCTGCTTTCTTAAAGGTGTTGATGCCGGTGATCGTTGTACTTCCGGGTATTGCAGCTTTTGTGCTTCATCAGAATGGCGAACTCCAGGCAGAGATGATGACAGGTGGCGAATTCCGCGAGGATAATGCATATTCAGCGATCCTTGGATTTCTTCCGACGGGCTTGAAAGGGCTCTCAATGGCTGCGCTGACAGCAGCAATTGTTGCATCGCTTGCCGGTAAGGCTAACAGCATCTCGACCATCTTCACCCTCGACCTGTATAAGAAATACATGAACAGAGAGGCAACCGAACAAAAGATGGTTTGGATTGGTCGTTTGACGGTATTAGCAGCCATGATCATTGCCATCATGTTTACGTGGAATGACTGGTTGGGCATTGGTGGTAAAGGAGGTTTTGAATTTATCCAGAAATACACTGGCTTTATTTCTCCCGGCATATTTGCGGTATTCCTTCTCGGCTTCTTCTGGAAGCGTACTACGTCACTTGCGGCAATCGTAGGTATTGTAGGTGGTTTCCTGTTGTCGATCCTTTGGAACAATTACCTGCCATCGATCTTTGGAAATGATACGCTTCTCTACACTGCATATATCACACCTGATGGACATTACGAAATACCATTCCTCGTATCGATGGGATGGGTGTTCTTTATCAATGTCTTCCTGATGGTGGTCATCTCATTGCTGGATCCTGCAAGCAAGAATAATCCGAAAGCGATTGAATACGATCGGAGTATGTTCAAGGTATCTTCGGGTATGCTGGCAATGATCCTGATCATCGTGGTATTGATTGCAGCAATTTATGTGAGGTTCTGGTAACCTTTTCCCGGGGCTGAACTGTATGGGGGGATATTAACACTGTCATTTTGCCATTTCTTTCGAAAGGGTTTTGGAAGAATGGAAGAAAGGATCAATGGTGCAAGGGCTCATTATTGGTTGTCCTTGTTTATTCAAAAAAAAATTAATGTTAAGCGTAGGCTGTGCCTACGCTTAAGTGTCGTCAAATTTCCGATTTGACCAGGCTTCAACGAGCTAGCCTTTTTGCAAAACAGATTTTGCCAACACACAAACGTAGGCACAGCCTACGCTTAACATTTGTTGGATTTCTAAATATTAAGCTCGTGCTCCTGTTATCCTGTGATCCTGTGATCCCTTGATCCTGTGATCCCAAATCATTTACAGAATTCGTATCTCATCCTCAGGCAGATCATTGATTAATATAACATCTATCGAAATTGTGTAACCTCCTGACATTTAAACATTAAGCCAGCATTTTTTAAAAAAAATTGACCTGTTTTTGTCAACACCTTCGAGGGAATCTGGTTTCTTAAATAATTGAAACAGATTAAACTATCCAATTCTCCTAAACCTCGTGGATATGAAAACGAAAACATTACACTTCATTCTCCCTCTCTTATTCATCTGCCAATTTTCCATAGCGCAAACATTTACGTTCGATTTTTCTGAAGACCATCAGAATTTCGAAGGAGGTGTTTCAGATTTTGCAGTCGCGCAAAGTGAGCAGCATGAGTTTACATTTGAAAACACAAACTTCCAGCCACCTCTGGATACATTCCGTCTTGCGCAATATATGAGCGGCATCAATCCGAGTGATGACCTCTTTATGTACATGAAACGAAAAGTTACTGGTCTGCAACCCAATAAGATTTATAGCGTGACGTTTATGGTAGAATTTGCCTCAAAAGTTCCCACCAATGCGATAGGTGTAGGTGGTGCACCGGGGGAAAGTGTATTTATGAAAGTTGGTGTTACACTTATTGAACCTGACACCATGATCATCCTGGAAGGGGAGCCATATGTAGTGATGAATATCGATAAAGGCAATCAAAGTCAACGTGGTATGGATATGGATACCATCGGACATGTTGGCGTTAATGATACGACAACTGTTTGGGCTGAAAAAACAAATGATAATGTGGATCACCCATTCTACTTTACTACCGATAATACAGGTTCAGCATGGATTATCATTGGAACAGATTCCGGATTTGAATCCAAAACTGAACTCTTTTATTCACGCGTAACAGTAGATTTCACAATCGCGACTTCGACAGTGGATGGGTTGACATTAGAAGACATCAATGTATATCCGAATCCATCTTCAGGACCCGTGTACGTTAGCTCAACTGGAAGAGAATTTGACATGATACGTATCTACGATACTTCCGGACGATTGTTCCGCAGCTATGTGACACGCAACACAGATGTTGCTTTTGTTCTGCCTCGATCTGAATATTTACTGAAGATCACATCAGGAGATTCGACGGTGGTGAAGCGGGTGTCAGTGCAATAGGTAAATTTGGTAAATGTGGTAAATGGGTAAAAGTGGTAGGAGGTAAAACTTTGTTTCGGACTATAAAATATTACAGGCTTTTACCCTGCAGAGAGTAATTTACTAATGTCCCAAACCAAACTTCCAGCTTAGCAGAAATCATTTTATATACGGCATATACTTAGAAACACTTCAAAATTTGGGCTACAGACCCAGTAAATGCTGGCAAAGTATATACGGAATATACTTTATGATGTAACTTTTAAGACCGACAAATAAGCTTGTTTGTTCGTTTTTAAGCAAGTCTCAAATAGCCACTATCTATTAAATACAAGTAACCTGTAGCGATTAGCTCATATTCCAGTTTGTTATCAGCAAGCATCATTTTTTGCTCTACGTAAGGATCATACCATTTACCATTTTTACCCGTTTTACCAATTTTACCACGGTTGCTGAGCTGTAGCACAAGGATGAGAGTCAGCAGGCGGTGCACTGAGCGTTTGTCGAAGTGTCGAAGCATACCATTTTTACCACATTTACCAATTTTACTTTTTTTACCCCTTTTACCTTTTTACCAATTTTACCGCTTACCTCATACTATATGTCAAAAACATATATAGAGAATTTTTTGATGGTGGTGTCCTTCCACCGTTCGTCATAGGGGCAAAATCATTCATATTGAAGCAGCCATCGCGTATGAACATTGTACTGCCACCTCTTTTGAATTAACTAACTGGTCACAGATCCTGAAATACTATGACATGCTGGCGGTGATACAACCAGATCCGGTTATAATGCTGAACAGGTTGGCCGTTATTTATAAAATTGATGGCGTACAGGCTGCACTGTCTGAAATTGAACATTCACCATTCAGATCACAGTGGGAAAAACATTATCTCTATCATAGCCTGCTGGGTGAAATGTATTCTGACAATGACCCAGGTAAAGCCATACAATCATTTGAAAAAGCCATGGCATTAACGAGATCACAGGCCGAACAAAAATTAATATCCCGAAAAGTTGCGGGCCTGAGATCCCACCTGATATTATAAAATCTCATATATCCCCTGTCATCTTTTTACCTTTAGGGAAACGAATTACTATGGCCAGGTTTTCTGCTCCTATTCTCCTGATTTTTTCACTGGTTCTGATCTCCACCAGCTGTCGAAAAACGGCAACCACCAGTTCTGATGAATCTGATTATAAGGGGTTTGAATCCTTATCTCCAACACGCACCAAGATCCTCAACAGTAATGACCTGCCTGAGACCCAGCAGGTCAACCACTTTATTTGGGATGCATACTACAATGGTGGAGGAGTAGCAGCAGGGGACGTAAATAATGACGGGAAGGTTGATTTGTACTTCACCAATACGATGAAAAAAAATGCCCTTTACCTCAATAAAGGCAATATGGAATTTGAAGATGCAACTGAAAAAGCAGGGGTGGGTGCAGGACCCGGTGTCAACTGGGGTGCGACTATGGCTGACATTAATGGGGATGGATGGCTGGATATTTATGTATGTAAAAGTGGCTCTAATGAAAACCTTGATGTAAAACGAAACGAGTGCTTCATCAATCAGAAAGACGGAACATTTAAAGAAATGGCCACCTCGATGGGAATTGATAATACAGGCTATTCAGTGCAGGCAGCATTTTTTGATTACGACATGGACAACGATCTTGACCTGTTTGTCATGAACCAGCCTAACAATGCACGAGCTGAAAGAATGAAGTATGTGGATAACGAATCCAAATACATAGGAGAGATGATAAGCAACCGTATGTATCGGAATGATGGCAACCTGAAATTTACAGATGTCAGCAAAGAATCAGGTGTCGAAACATTCACATACGGTCTTGGATTAAAAATTTGTGACCTGAACATGGATCACATGCCTGATGTGTATGTGGCCAGTGATTACAAATGGGCAGATCATGTGTACATCAACAATGGTAACGGCACATTTACCAATAAGGTGAATGAATATTTTGATCACATCTCCAATTTTTCCATGGGCATGGATGTGGGTGATATCAACAATGATGCCCTGGATGACATTTTTGTACTTGACATGGCCGGCATCAATCATTATCGTTCTAAAACAAATATGCCTTCCATGAGCGCACCTACATTCTGGAAGCAGGTAGCAGATGGATATCATTATCAATACATGCATAATGTACTTCAACTGAATCGTGGAAATGGAAAATTCAGCGATATCTCATACCAGGCAGGTGTAAGTAAAACGGACTGGAGCTGGGGGGTTTTGATGATGGATGCGGATAATGACGGAATGCAGGACATTTATGTAACCAACGGTATTAAACGAGATATCCGCAATAGTGATTTCCAGGCGAGTTTTGAAAAAATGATCAGGTCGAATTCAGTACCACAGGATCTTACAGCATTAGTTTCCACGATCCCAAGCACGCCATTAGCAAACTTTATGTTTCACAATGCTGGTGACCTTCATTTCAAGGATGTGGCCAATGATTGGGGCCTTGGACAACTAAGTTTTTCAAGCGGATGCCTGTACGCGGATCTTGACACAGATGGCGATCTGGATATCGTGACCAATAATGTGGATGCGCCGGCTTTTGTGTATGAAAATAAAGCCAATAAAACCAAACGACATTTCCTGCAGTTTGAATTAAAAACTTCGAAGTCAAAACGCCCGGTGGAAGGAACACGCATCAACCTGTATGATGAAGGCAAAATTTATCAGACACAATATTATCATCCTGTGCGTGGCTTTATGTCATCAAGTGAACCGATCGTTCATTTCGGTTTGGGTGATGTCAGTACGCTTGATAGTGTTGAGTTTATTTGGCCTGACCGGAACATAAGTGTGATGACAAAACCTGACGTAGATAAACGTCATGTAGTGGATCAGGATGAAGTCAAGCGGGTAAGAAAATACACACCTCATACGAATGTTGGAAAATGGATGGAAGATATGTCAACCTCCATCACGCCTGCTTTTGTGCAGAAAGAAAATGTATATGATGATTTTGAACATCAATTACTGTTGCCATACAAAATTTCAACTTTGGGCCCGGCACTTGATGTGGCGGATGTAAATGGAGATGGCAGGCAGGACTTTTTTGTAGGTGGTGGTGCGGGGCAATCCAGTATGCTTTATGTTCAAAATGCAAATGGAGGATTTACCGCATCACCTTCAAAGCCATGGAGTGGTAATACAAAGAGTGATGTATTGGGTGCACTTTTTTTTGATGCAGACGGAGACAAAGATCCGGATCTGTATGTGGCCACAGGTGGCAGCGAATTTACAGAAAGCAGTCTTAGTTACCAGGATGGGTTGTATTTGAATGATGGGAAAGGAAATTTCACTGCGACCTCATCATTGCCATTAATTAATACGAGTACAAAAGCAATTGCAGCGGGTGACTGGGACAAGGATGGTGATCTTGATCTTTTTGTAGGTAGTCGCAACAAGCCACGTAAATATCCGTATGCGGACAAGAGTTATTTTCTGCGGAATGATGGTGGAAAATTTACAGATGTTACCAGTGATGTGTGGAGTGAATCATCTGAGATCGGGATGATTTCGGATGCAGTCTTTGCTGACCGGGACAAAGATGGTGATGCCGACCTGCTCATCTGTGGTGACTGGATGGCACCAACATGGCTGAACAATGATGGAGGCAAATTTTCGAAAGCTGATATAGCCGGGATAAACGCTTCATCAGGTTGGTGGAATAGCGTACAACTTGCTGACATCAATGGTGATGGTCACATGGATATCCTGGCAGGTAATGCAGGCACAAATAATAAATTTAAAGCTACAGGTGAAGCACCATTCATTGTCCTTGCCAGTGACTTTGATCTGAATGGTGCATCTGATATTGTTTTAGCCACACAGTTTGAAGGAAAGGAAGTACCTGTTCGTGGCCGGGAGTGTTCATCACAACAATTGCCTTATATCGCGGAAGAATTCCCGACCTATGAGGGATTTGCAACAGCGTCACTCCAGGATATTATTGGTGAGGATAAAATCAAAGGTAGTCTCCGTCTTGAATTAACAGAATTTAAGAGTGGAATTTTCTGGGGCCAGGCGGATGGTGCGTACAAATGGGAGGCATTTCCTGTGGATGCACAATTGTCCCCGATCGTTGGATTTTCTGTTACTGATATAAATGGTGATGGCAAACCTGAGGTTATTGGTGCAGGTAACCTCTATGATACGGAAGTAGAAACAACTCGTTATGATGCGGGTCAGGGTGTGATCATGAGTTATGCAGATGGTAAATGGAAATGTCATACGCCACTTGAAACTGGTTTTTATGCAAATGGAAATATCAGGGCTGTAAAAGCGATCAAGGCAGGAGATAAAGATGCTGTGTTGTGTGCGAGGAGTAATGGGGGGTTGTCGATGTATATGGTGGGGAGTAAGCCGCTCAACTAGACGAATGATCTGCGTTTTCTGCGTGGAATTTCTGCGAGATTCTGCGGGAAATTAATCCTGATTTCTCGCTGATATCGCAGAAACCAATCACCTTCTCTAAACGCTGAAATCGCAGAAGCTTATTCAGCAGTGTTTTCTGCGTGGAATTTCTGCGAGATTCTGCGGGAAATGAGGATCACAGGAGCAAGGGAGCAAAGGATCAAGGGAGCAAGGGATCAATAATAATCTCTGAGCATTTAAAATGACCTTCCGGGCAGGAACTTCGCCCATGCAATCCGCAGGAGCGGCAGTAAAGATCGTAATCGATTTCAGCGATGCGTGAATCGTCTGATAAGGGTCCGAAGCCGAATGAGGGTAAAGTAGAACAAAACACAGCAGTGACTGGTGCATTCATCGCGGAAGCAAAATGCAGTGGCGCGGAATCATTGACGTAATTCATTTTTGCATTCTGCATCAGTGCTGCAGATTCTAAAAATGAAAGTTGGCCGGCGAGGATCTCAACTTTTTTACCAGGGGTGCGTGACTGAATATAATCACATAATTCAATATCTCCTTTTGCGCCTAACAGGTAAGTTGTCACATTTGCCGGAAGTTTATTGATCAGCTCTACCCAGCGGTCTGCAGGATATTGTTTTGTAAACCAAACTGATGCCGGTGCAATACAAACATAACTACCTTCCTTTTTCATCATATGAAAGTCAGCTTCAGAAGGGTACAACTTAGGGCGTATGAATTGTGTATCAGTAAGTGTTTCAAGTAAAGAAAGGTTGCGGTGGACTTCGTGGACAACACCAACACCTGATGCCACGTCTAACCCCCTACCCCCTGAAAGGTGGACTTTTGATTTCTCTAACCCCGTTCCTCCTGAAAGGGGGAATTTTGATTTTGCTGATTTGTATGGTATGGTATGTTTGACTGTAACGTCAAAGAAAATGGATAGCGGATTTTTATCAAATCCAATTGTTGTTTTCGCACCGGAAAATTTTGTGATTAGGCCGGTAGTGAAAAAACGCTGCACATTGATCACATAATCATATCGCTGTAACCGGATCGAACCGATCAGCTTCCACAGATTGGAATATTTATTTTTCTTTTTGTCAAAAACAAGAACAGCTCTGAGATGCGGATGATTGGTTAGTAATGTTTCATTGCCCTTACGCACCAGCATATCGATACTTGCTCCGGGATAATGATGTTTCAGCTTTTCGATCAACGGTGTTGCCAGGACAACATCACCGATGAAAGCAGTCTGAATGATTAGGAATTTCATATCTGGCGGTAAAAGTAACCAGCCTTTATCATACATCACATGTGATCAGACAAATTCTACCTTTCCAACCGATGTCGCTATTTAATTTTTACAACATATTCCATAAAATGTTCGTCCGAGTTATCAAGACTATCCAGAAACTTTTTATGGTCAGCCGCTTTCATTTTTTTCCTGGAATCTTCAATTTTCTTAGCTAAAGGGATCTGGTCATCCAGATCATAAAAGAGATTATCCGTATTCATGATCATCAATCGTCCCTTTGTTTGAGCCAACAGGTCTTTAATGATCAGGCGGTTCGGCATCGTGGATTTCCAGCCACTGCTGATAATACTATAATCGAGTGTAGCCATGGCTGCGAGATCCTTATGCGTCATCAATTTCAAACCCAAACTTTGAGCCGTCCCATTGTGACTGAGATGATGCGCAACTTTATAAAAAACCGTTTGGTTTAGCAGATCCTTCGTGTCGATAGTTTCATCTTCATCCTCCCATTCGATATCATGCCAGGATGACCAGCTTCCAAATTCTGCATCACCGGGAAAGAGCATAACTTTCCTTTCCTCTGGAAATTGAAATGCAAGTGCAAGGCTCAGATTATTAGTGAGACTATTCATGCGGAGCGCCAGTGACCCAGAACTCATGAGCCAGTCAAAATCAATTCCCCGCCATTCTTCACTTTTATAGGCTGTTTCTACGATTTTTAGTCGATCCTTATCAGAAACTTCATACGTGGAATCAAACGGAAATATTTTCTCATCCATGTTACCGTTCTCATGAAAATTCAGTGCTCCCAGCAGCAATTCATCTGCATCTATATCCTTGTTGTGATCGTATGATTCACCCGGACCACCACTTTCTGTTCTCACTGTATCGTATAACAATGGTGGTCCTAACACAAATATTTTTACACCCGGCAATCCTTCAATATCCTTCATGATCGTTCCGGGTTTGAAATATTGGATGTTATTTTTTGCAATATCTTCTTTCACAACCGTCATACCTTTCAATCCAGGCTTGACCGTATCCGATGCATGCAGGTCTGCAAATTCTCCCAACACATCTTTAAAATGTGTGTGCAGCTGAAAGATCTCATCTTTAAATTGCGAGTCTTTATACTGGGATACATATCCCGGTGAGTCCAAACGGTTCCTGACTTCCTGGGCTGCCTTTGCGATGGCCATAGTGCGCTCAGCATATTTTTCCTTCCAGCGTTTCACCTCCGGATCACTATCCTCTTCTGTCCAACCCATCCAGATCTGATCTACGGCAATGTGCTCCAGGAAAATTTCACTTCCTGCTTCAAAGCCATAAACATGATCTTTATGTTCATGTGTGACGATCAGGACATTCACATGTCCCTTCACATCATCTTTTAGCTTTTCTATGTACGGAATAAGTTCTGCTTTGCTACCACTCCAACATCCGCAATCAATCAATATTTTGAACAGGATCTTATTACCGTCATGAAATTTGAGAACAAAACAATCACCGGTGCCCATCTTATACATATGGACTACCACTTTCGTTATTTCAGCTGCTGCTGGCATGATATTGTGAGATTAATGTTTGTGTAATAAAGCAAATGGCTCACCGAAGTGTCCATCAAAAGCTTCTTCGAAGTAGAGATTAAATTCTGACATGGAGGCAGGAAGAACTTCAGTTTGATATTCAAATTGTTTTCTGACGCGATCCATATTTAATTCTCGCTTACGCTTATCAAGTTGTGCAGCGTTCAATAAAGGTTTGGAAATCGCATATTTTAAATTGAGTGTATCCAGGTCAAATATCAATGTGCACCCCCCTACTACTTCAAATCGATTTTTTGTTGCCTTTTTATCTGATTTTTCATAGGCGCTATCTGTAGAATTATCCCTTGAGCGTGCTGGTTTATAATATTCTTTTATTTCCCCATTCTGGTAAATTACGCCAACACGCTGCACCATGCTGAAAATAATCTGGTTGGTTTGATTTCCATCCGGACCCACCCTTGACACCAGGCGCAGATTTAATACCTGGTAACTTATGGGCTTGTCCTTCGTATACCCTTTTTTGTCCTGTTGAAAATCAGAATTGAAAATGAGTCCGGTAAGTTTTTCAAATTCAAAAGAATTGTCAAATTTCTCACTTAAACTTTTATGCAGACCTTTTGTATTACTACTGCCACCAATAAATGACCGGGAAATCTTATAGATAGCATGGCGGTCAGTAACATTCATAACTTCTGTCCTGTATTTTTCAAGAAATTTTGAGATGACAGAAATCATGTCATTCGTGTTCGTGTTCAATGCTTTGAGATTGATCCGATGACGAAGGCTGTCCTCACTCAATGTCCTGATCCCGTCAGGATAAATACCCCTGCGACGGAATGCATCGATAAATGCCAGCCTGTAATAATGGCTGTCATCAGACACGAGATCAAAATCAGCAGTAATTAGTGCCCGCAAATAATCCCCGAATGTGATATCAACCGGTGGACAAAAATCAATGGCACGTATGCACATACTCAATACATGCTTCGCTGTCTTAGAGGCTTCATTGGCAAGTCTTGTAACAAGATCGGGATGAATATCTCCTTCCGGCAATATGCCCGAACCCCCTGTTGCAATCCGCAGCAGATCAGCAATTCTACTTTTATAAATAGATAAAAATCCTTCGAATATTGCAGCCACTAGAATACTTCCACGATCATGTGGTTCCAGTGTGTTGCGATAATCTGATGGATCAGGTTTTTGAGGGACCCAAACACCATCTTTAATTTTACCTATTGCATCACGCAAACTTCCGTACCTGCCAATTGCTGTTCCAAATTGCACGGCAAGTTCTCCGAGAAGATTTTGTTTACTCAGGTCACCACGTGTTTTTGCAATCTGATGTTTTAATACTTCGGGAAAAGTAAAGTGTTGAAATAATGCTACGATATCCGCGAATGCTTCATGAAATGCGAGTACATCAGGATTGGTTGGGCGGATATAATTGCGATGCAATCCATCGAGGATCGCGTGCGTCATTTCATGCGCGATAATGTCATGGCTTAAGCATGTGAATACTAATGAGCCTGGCATGCTGATCGCACTGTTCATCGGGGTAGAAGCAAAATATCCAAACAACAATGCTTTTTTCAGCGGGCTGTAATATGCATTAGCATCGCGGAATGCATGTGGATAGATGCGCAGGCGGGGGACATAACGTTCGTATTCATTTGGATCATCAAGAAGCCGGGGTGCCCAAAGAATTTTCCGACCCAATGCTTTTTCAAAATTTTTGATTGTTGTCATCGCCACCGCATACACCATCTGTTGATGAAATTGCGGATTGCTTTCGCTGGGATCAAAACCATCGGTAGCCAACAGGTACGGGTCATTAAGATCTACCGGCGTGTAGAATTTTTTAATCGTGGGATCAAAATCGATCACTTCGATGTATTCGCCAATGGGTCCGGGACGAAGCGGACCATTCCGTGACATGGGATTTGATGAGTCTTCCTTGGGTTCTTCCCAAGGGATTTTGTAAATAATCTTATTGATATCTACCGTTTCGATCAATAAGGAAAGGGAAGGATCGAAAGCATAGCCTTTCAGTTTCCGGTATGCGGGTTTCTCAGAGTTGGTGCTGCTCATAATTGATTTAATATCGCTAACCATGAAAAGTTAGCAATAAATATTGGCAGTAGAGACTGGGTTGCAACCCGTGATTATGATTGGCAGTAGAGACGGGCTGCAACCCATCTCTACTACCAATCCTAATCATGTCTATACAGCCAATAATTATTAATGATTCAGGCCATTCACTTTATAATGTCGTGGAGAAACTTTGATCAGGGCATCCGCAGGAGCAGGCACCCAATGATGAATACCTCCTGCAAGATCATCGTTGAAAGAAACAGGAATATTATTTTCCCTGGTGCGATCGGCCCAGGTGGTTACAGAGTCTCCGTCATCCCTTCGCTCCATCGTAATACATTCCTCAACAGGACAGACGAGCGAACAAAGATTACATCCGACACAGTTTTCTTCGATGATAAATGGTTTGCGATCTGTGATATCTGTTTTCAAACCAATCGCCTGGTGTGCGCCGTCTTCACATGCGGTGTAACAGAGTTGACAACCAATACATTTTGATTCGTCAATGCTGGCAACAACTTTATAATCCAGGTTGAGATCTTCCCAATGCAGGATGTTTTGTAAAGCCTTCCCGCGCATGTCCGTAATCGTTGTGAAGCCTTTTTCATCCATGTATTGATCCAGGCCTGCAACCATTTCGCGTATGATACCAAATCCATAGTGCATCACAGCCGTACACACCTGAACTGTAGTTGCACCTAATAAAAAGAATTCAACTGCATCACGCCAGTTTTCAATACCACCTATACCGGAGATGGGGATATTGACATTGGGATGTTGCGTGCAGTTTTTGAGCATGTTCATCGCGATGGGTTTCACTGCGGGGCCACAATAACCACCATTGGTACTTTTGCCATCGACGATTGGATATGGAACAAAATTATCGATGTCTACACCAATGAGGCTTTGAATCGTGTTGATTAAAGAAATTGCATCCGCGCCACCTTCACCTGCTGCAACGGCAGGACGAGTGATATCTGTGATATTGGGTGTGAGTTTTACAATAACTGGTATGGTGGCAACTTCTTTGACCCATTCCACGATCATCTTCAGGATTTTGGGTTCCTGTCCGACAGCGCTGCCCATGCCGCGTTCGCACATACCGTGTGGGCAACCAAAATTTAATTCGACACCATCGGCTCCTGCATTTGTGACATCGCGCATGATCTGGTGCCACTCATCTTTTGTTTCTACCATCAATGAAGCGATGACGGCGTGATGAGGGAAACGTTTTTTTACTTCTTCGATTTCGCGCAGGTTATCACGCAGTGGACGATCTGTGATGAGTTCGATGTTGTTGAAACCGATCATGCGGTTGTCGCGATAGTTGAGGGCGCCATAGCGTGAAGAGACATTTACTACGGGGACGCCAAGGGTTTTCCATACGGCGCCGCCCCAACCTGCGTCGAAGGCTTTCATGATCTGGTAGCCGGTATTAGTTGGGGGTGCGGAGGCGAGCCAGAAGGGATTGGGGGAGAGGATGCCGGCGAAATTTGACTGGAGGTTTGCCATAATATGGAGCGTAAAAAGGGAAGATAAATGGGCGACTCAAAGGCATCAAAAAATGCCGAAATGAAGTAAATTGTGAATATACTACAGAATTATATTTTTCTTTAATATGTAATAGATTAATATGCATGAAACTATCTCAGTTTTAAGCCTCTTTTCAGCGTCCGTTTTTACCCCTTTTTCCTATCATTCCACCACAATTTTCAACGCCTCAATTGTGAGAAATTTAATAATCGCCTTCCCAGCTTTTTTCCCGTCTGAAACCGCATTCACCACCTCCTGACCTCCACTCACCGCATCACCCGCCGCAAAATATTTTGGATTCGTGGTCCGGAACAAAACATCCACCTTCAGGGTACCATTTTGATTCATATCGATACCTCCTATCAAATTAAAAAGATCAGTCCTTTTGGATTGACCTGTCGCTTTGACCAGCATATCACATGACTCAACAAACTCACTTCCGGGAATATTTTCAATAACTCCATTGACGGTTTGCGTCCTTACAAATCTGACACCAACAACTTTATCATTTTCATTCTCCTCACTGCTGCCCAATATTTCCAAAGGAGCTACATTGAACACACCTTTCACCCCCACTTCTTTCGCCAGCTCATATTCAAATCCATAAGCTCCCATCTCATCCCTGCTCCGCCTGTACGCAAGCATCACATGCTCTGCGCCCATGCGCGCACTTTCACTCGCAGCATCCATCGCCGTATTACCACCACCTAAAACAATCACTTTTTTTGGCGGGCGAATACGATGATGAAGTAAACGCAATTGCTCGATCCATTCCACCGCACCAACCACATTTGCAAGCTCCTCTCCTTTTATATCCAGTTTCGCCGTACTCCCCAATCCCACTCCAAGAAAAATGGCATCGTAATTTGATTCCAGTTTTTCAATATCCTCTTTCGAATTGATCGGTGTGTGATAATACACTGTATATCCATACTGTTTTTCGAGATACATCATCTCATCAAGTGCCTCATCATTGGTGATCTTATATGGCGCCACACCATGCACAGTTAACCCGGAAGGCAACGCCTTTGCTTCAAACACATCCACTTCATAACCAGCTTTACGTAATTCACACGCGCAACTAATTCCCGAAGGTCCTGCACCAATCACTGCAACCTTTTTAGTTTTACTCGTAACAGTTGGGTGAAATATTTTTTCTGAGATGATAGCTTTGTGTGTTGCATATGTTTGCAAACGACCAATTTCAATAGATTTGACATCTGTATGATTATATACGCATGCGCCTTCACACAATACCTCAGTTGGACACACCTTCCCACAGGCATATCCAAAATAATTAGCGTCGTAAATGGTCTTCGCCGCACCAATATCATTTTTAGAATTGATCTGACGAATAAAGAGCGGAATATCAATTTCTGTCGGGCATGCTTTCACACATGGTGCATCATAACAAAAAAGACAACGTGCACTTTCATAAAAGGCTTCATTCGCAGACATCAACGGCTTGATCTGCGCGAAGTTTTCCTGGAATTCGGATTCGTTTTTTGGATGTCTGTATTCAGCCATTTAGAAGTAGTACTGGTTAGGTCACGTTACAGTTCAACAATCCTGCCATATGTCTCTGGGCGACGGTCGCGATAGAACTGCCATACATTCCGTACCTCTTCAATCATGTCAAGATCAAACTCTGCTACGAGCAGTTCGTCCTGATCTTCAGATGCCTGCGCGAATATTTGTCCACGTGGGTCCACAAAATAAGAGGAGCCATAAAATTTCCCAATGTTCCAGGGTTTCTCATATCCTACCCTGTTGATACAGCCCATAAAGTATCCATTGGCAGCAGCATGTGCTGGTTGTTCGAGCTTCCAAAGATATTGTGACAGGCCTGCAACGGTTGCTGATGGATTATAAACAATCTCTGCACCGTTCAGTCCGAGGATGCGTGCACCATCCGGAAAGTGGCGATCATAACATATATACACACCAATTTTTGCATACTTCGTTTGAAAGACAGGATAACCGAGATTGCCGGGTTTGAAAAAATATTTTTCCCAAAAACC
>JANPKZ010000085.1:0-22326 GCA_031426295.1 Saprospiraceae bacterium | reverse complement strand
GTGGTGAGATGACCAATTATGGTATTGGATTCCGGATTGATGAAGATAGCTCAGGACGAAAATGGTATGGTCATTCCGGTGGATCTATCGGTGGTACCAGTATGTTACTCATCTTCCCTGATGAAGATCTTGTGGTTGTCACACTTGTGAATATGGGCAGCGCGGATATGAATGATCTCGCGTGGAAGATTGCGGAAGAGGTGAGAAGAGTAAGGAAATAAATGATCTTCATTAAGAAGAAGTTTGTTCAATGAATGGTCCCTGAGCGCAGTCGAAGGGAAGAAAAGGCACAGGCCTGAATGCAGAGTCCCGCTCAATTTTTTTTCCAGTAGATTCATTTTTTATAGCAGGATCCTCCAGAAAAAAATTGAGCGGGACTCAAGGTGTGTAGGTCGCGTTTCTTTCTTCCCTTCGACTGCGCTCAGGGACCGCCGTTCGAAATGATTTTTCTTTTCTCTCTCACCCTCCTTGCCCTGAGCTTGTCGAATGGGTCACGCTCTCACTCACTCTTCTCATCTGCCTGATATGATGATCCATGTGATCACAAAAAAACATCAGCATCTGTCGCATCGTCATACGCCCGGCAAAAGGATGATTGAACACAAGATGCCGACCGAATTTTGGATACTGTTCTTCTATGTAAGCAGAAAACTCGTTGTGCAATTCATTCCATTTAATTTCCAATGCGTCTGGTTCCCAAATTTTCGTTTGAGTCCACATATCGATAGGTGGAGGTGCTTTAACTTTTTTCGGTGTAATGAGAATTAGCTTGACCAGGTAATATGTTTTCCATGAAGAAATCGAAAAGGCAGGAAGGGTGTCGGGATAAGACATTTTTTTTCTCAGGTACAGGAGAGATGATCGCTCACTGAGATACAAATGGTTTGCTATCTGCAGGAGAGTCCATTGACCCGGATGCGGATGCTGGTGGTATTGTTCCGGTGTGACGGAGTGCAGCATGTCGAATATTATTCTTGTACGCTGGTCTATCCGGTCAAACTGACGTTGGATCCGGGAATCTGAGTTGGTCATAGAATGACTAAATTAGAATCTTAAACACAAACTTGTATGGCCTCACCTGGAAATGAATCTCACTCGTCGCATGATCCGTTGTATCAGGATAAATTTACACCACTCGATCTGGCACAAAAACTTGAGTTGCCATCTGATGATACGGGTGTCTTCGAAGAAGAGCAACCGTTTAGCATGGTATGGGTATGGGCACTATTAGGGATTGAGACGGTTGCAATATTTCTTCCCTTGCTGATCACGGGTCAGCCATGGTATATGTTTCTTGGAATGGCCGTCATCATGGTATTGACATTAAGCCTGATGGGTAGTCTCAAATTACGTACGAGGATCGATGCTGCTGGAATCCATTTTCGAATGATTCCATTTCATCGAAAGGATCAAACGATTCCATGGGCGGAGATAGATTCAGTGCATGTCAGGAAATATTCACCTATTTTGGAGTACGGAGGATGGGGTATGCGATATGGTCGGAATGGACGTGCAGTGAATGTGAAAGGTGACCAGGGCATCCAGGTAGTGAAGAAGAATGGTAAACGAATATTGATCGGAACGCAGCAACCTGAAGAAGCAAAACGTGTGCTGAATGAAACTCCCCTGACAGTATAGGACAATAAAAAAGAGCGTCGAAGGGTATCGACGCTCTCTATTCTTCTCTTGATGTACGTTCGGGTGTAAAGAAAAATTCTTTATACGCCGTGGCCTTTCGGCTTCAGTAGGGTTGCCTGCTTATGGCTTAGCTTTAACTGATTTTCTTGCTGTTTTCTTAGCGGCTTTTTTAGGAGCAGCTTTTTTAGCAGCTTTCTTAGCAGTCTTTTTTGCTGGAGCTTTTTTAGCTGGTGATGCTTTTGCAGCAGCAACAGTTTTACGAGCAGACTTCTTAGCAGCCTTCTTAGGTGCTGCTTTCTTAGCAGCTTTCTTAGGTGCTGCTTTCTTTGCAGCCTTCTTAGGAGCCGCTTTCTTAGCAGCCTTTCTTGGAGCTGCTTTCTTTGCAGCCTTCTTAGGTGCTGCCTTCTTTGCTGATTTAGCCATATGAATAATGAGATTAAGTTTGCGAAATTATAGGATACTGTCAGTCACATCTTCTATGCGGATGGACGATATATCGTTAGGATTTTTGTTCGTTGAGTGACGATGCGGTGTATGATATGATGCAGGTCTATTCATGTACCCGGGACAAATTTACACTTTAGATTTATTATGTATATAACTTTTTATAAATATTTCAAAAAAAATTCTCACGCGCGCGTTAGGCAAGTTTGCCTTCTCATCCTCTGAAACACAAAAAGTGATCCAAAATTTTTTGTTCCCTATCTGAACGCCTCTTCATCCGCTATTGTTTAGCCGGGTACATCTGATCATCTGCGTTATGCGATTTCTCCAACAGGATCCAGTCCACATCTTCTCTTTGCTCAAGAAGAAAATGAAACAACTCGGCTCACCTCTACTCTACGCATCTCTTCTGATGTATCATGCGCTCAGGCGAAATGATACACCTTCATGGGCTAAGAGAATTATCATGGGCGGGTTCGTTTACTTGTTTGTCCCACTTGACGCCATCCCCGATCTCGCTCCGATCATTGGATATACAGATGACCTCGGTGTCATGTTCTATGCACTGGTGGCGGTTGCAGGACACATCAACCAGGATGTACGAGCCGCAGCACAGAAGACATTACACGCATGGATCGGTCCTGTAGATGCAGCTGATCTCAGAAAGGTGAATGAACTTCTCTAAAGATTTTTTGCGCAGCAGGGTATCTTCGTTGGATCCAATTTGATTACGGATCACCTTTAGATCTTTTCATATGCGCCATGCTCCGATACCTGATTCACTCTTTATAGATCGCAGACGTGATGTCATAAAAGCGATGCCTGCGAACGCACTTGCGGTGTTTTATTCGAATGATGAAATGCCCCGCACAGCTGACCAGGTATTTCCGTTTCGCCAGGATTCAGCACTTTTTGCGCTCAGCGGAATCGTTCAGCCCGGTACCATTCTGGTTCTTTTTCCGGACGCAAAGAAAAAATCAGTGCGCGAAATGATCTTCATCCTGCCCGAAGATCCCCATCATACGATCTGGAATGGTGAGCGATTGACCAGCAGGAAGGCAAAAAAAATATCCGGAATAGAGACTGTGAAGACGATTGAAGAGTGGGACCGCATCATGACACCCCTCTTTCATACAGTCCAGTCTGTCTATCTGAATGTTCCGGAGATTCCTTCAACATCTGAAGTGCTGAACCAGAATGAGCGGATGGGCGTCAAACTAAAATCAATATTTCCTTTTCACAAATTCCATTCGATCCAGTCTATTCTCAGCAAGATCCTCATGAAAAAACATGATGCCGAGATCGACCTGATGAAAAAAGCTATCGATGTAACCTCCCTGGCATTTGATCACGTGTTGCGTGGCATCAAATCCGGAATGAAAGAATATGAGATAGAAGCACTCATTACATATATATTGACTGCACACGGTTGCAGACATGCATTCCAACCGATCGTTGCATCCGGTGCTGCTGCATGTATCCTGCATTACATTGAAAATAACCGGCGGATCGGAAAAGATGATCTCATCCTCCTGGACTTCGGTGCTGAATATTCCTGTATGAATGCCGATATGAGCAGGACCATCCCCGCATCAGGACGATTTACCAAAGAGCAACGGAAATATTATACCGCAGTATTACGTGTCCTGAAGGAAACAACGAAACTGATGCAGCCGGGCATTACGATATCAGAACTCCAGAAAGAAGCGGGCAAGCTCATAGAAAGTGAATTGATCACTGCACGCCTGTTCAGTAAACAAGAAGTGAAAAGACAGGATCCAAAATCGCCCCTGTGGAAAAATTATTTTATCCATGGTATCAGCCATCACCTGGGATATGATGTTCATGATGTTTCAGATCGATCCGCACCATTAAAAAGCGGCATGGTACTGACTTGTGAACCTGGTCTCTATATCCCTGAAATGAAAATGGGGATCCGGTTGGAAAACGACATTCTCATTACCAAAAAAGGGCCCGTCAACCTGATGGCAGATGTGCCCATCGAAATTGAGGCCATCGAAACGATCATGAATTCCAAAACATAAGCGCACCCTCGTTTGTCTGATATTGGACTCAGGTTAGGGTGTTTTCGGTTTAGCTTGGATTTATTCTCACTCGGCAGGATTCGTGATAACGTTGTTATCCCCTATGGACTCCAAACCGTAAATTGGAATAATTCAGGGACCGATGCTCCCTTCATCTGACCTAGACTTCCATCTTTAAAAACTTTCAAAAATTTTACAAAATGAATAGAAAATTACTTCCTCTTCTGCTACTCCTTACATGCCTCTGGGGCACTACATGGGCTGATCATCTCAGTTCCAGTTTAATGTTCACAGCACGGATGAATGGTGCAAATGAAGTGCCAGCTGTTTCCACAACAGCAGAAGGTCTCGGCATCATCACCTTTGATGAAAAAAAATCTACCATGTATGTTAATGTGAGCCTGTCAAGTCTCAGTGGCGACATCACGGGTATTCACATACACGAAGGAGCTGTTGGTGCAAACGGCCCCGTCATATTTAATCTCACTCCATTTTTAAATGGTACGAGAGTAAAAGGAACGATCCGCAATATCTCACGTGATCAATTTGGAAAATTTGTCAGCGGTGCATATTATCTCAATGCACACACTGCTGCAAATCCTGGCGGAGAAATCCGCGGACAGGTCATATTGGAAACAGATCACAGGTTTACGGCACAATTAAATGGTGCTAATGAGGTGCCCCTCGTTGCATCGTCAGGGGAAGGTCTCTTTATTGCAAATCTTTCCAAATCCGAAACCGAAGTGAAATTTCACATGGTGTTCCGCGGTTTGTCCAGTGATGTCACAGGTGCACACATTCATAATGCTCCTGCCGGCGCAAATGGAGGTGTCATTTTTGACCTCAGCCCATTTTTGTCAGGCAATCTAATTGATGGCACCTGGGATCCAACCGGATTTGTTGATGCATTGAAGGCTGGTGAATTATATGTCAATGTACATACAGTAGATCATCCGGGTGGAGAAATCAGGGGACAACTTACCCTGATCGATGGATTACATTTTGATGCAGTAATTGATGCAGACCAGGAAAATCCTTCAACAGGTTCTGCAGGCAGAGGTGTTGCCATGATCACTGTTTCACCGGACCTTTCACAGGTTCAATATTTCGTCGTCTTCGATAGCTTGTCAGGTGATCTCACAGGAGCTCATTTTCATAGTGGTATCGCGGGTACGAACGGAGGAGTCATTATTGATCTCTCAGATAACATTGGAGGAAATACAATTGTAGGTAATTCGCCCATCACGATTGATCAGGTGAATGCCATGCTTTCAGGCAGGGTTTATATTAATTTACACACAGCCGATCATCCGGGTGGTGAAATTCGCGGACAGGTTTATAAGCTTGCGCGTGAGCCTTACATGTTTGATATGAATGGCGGGCAGGAAGTTCCACCTGTTACAACAACCGGAACCGGTGCAGGAATTGTGACCATCGACAGGGACCAATCGAATGCCCACTATATGATTGTATACAGCAACCTGCAAGGCAATTTCACTGCATCACATTTTCACAATGGCAAGCCGGGAGAAAATGGTGGCGTCATCTTTGATCTCACCTCAAGTTTTAATGATGTGGGGGGTGCCTACGGATATTGGGACCAAAGTGATACGCCGGATTTTGATGCATCACTTCTCTTCAGAGAAAATGAAGTATATGCCAATGTCCATTCAGATTTATTTCCGGGTGGTGAAATCAGAGGCAACGTAATCCGTCTTCGCGACTTATTCACAACTGAACCTTTTGATCCAAAATTTGAAAGCAACCTTACACTGGTGGCAGAACTGAATGGTGATAATGAAGTACCAGCTGTTACCACAGATGCTCTTGGACTCGCTACAGTATATATAGGTGAAGATCGCACAAGCGCCACCATCAATGTAACTGTATCAGGTTTGTCCGGACCAATTACAGGAGCGCATATTCATGATGGGATTACAGGCTCTAATGGTCCTGTCGTATTTCCATTAACACCGATCGGCAATCGTATTCAGATGGATATTTCTGGTATCACAACAGAGCAGATCGGAAAATTGCTTAGTGGTGCTTACTATATTAATATACATACCGCCGCCAATCCGGGTGGTGAAATACGCGGACAGATATTCCTTGAACAGGATGTAACATTTGTTGCTGCTATGACAGGCGCCAATGAAGTACCAGCTGTTACTACTGATGCACGTGGTCTTGGAGTATTCCACTATACCATCGGTTCACTATCACTGGATGTCAATGTGCAGGTGACAGAATTATCAGGTGACATCACTGGTGCGCATTTGCATACGGGAGCACCAGGAGCTAATGGTCCTGTAGCTATCGATCTGATGCCGCTGTTAACCGGTAATACAATACAGGGAACAGTAGATCTCACATTTGATAACCTGATTGCACTTGCATCAGGTACCTTATATGTCAATGTTCATACTGCAGATAATCCGGGTGGTGAGATCAGAGGACAACTTGATTATCAAAATGGTTTGGGCTTCGATGGCTGGATGTCAGGCTTGCAGGAAAATCCTGTTGCTACCACAGCAGGTAGTGGACTTGCGGTTGCAACAGTTTCTAATGATTTGACAAGTGTGGAAGTGTGGATGGTAAGTGATGGTCTTTCAGGAACTGTGGGTGCAGCACATTTTCATAATGGATCTTTGGGTAATAATGGAGGAGTTGTTCTTGATCTCTCCAGTGGATTAGATGATAATGATATTCAATTTAGCGGACCGATTTCCGAAGGTGTTGTGTCTGCATTGCTTTCAGGTGACATATATATTAATGCACACACGCCTGCATTTCCAGGTGGAGAGATTCGTGGACAGATGTACAGGTTAGCGCGTGATGGATATGCATTTGATTTATGTCCGGAGCAGGAAGTAGGTGTCATCGTAGCCCCAACTGCAGTCGGTTCCGGTGCCATTACGATTGACAGGTTACATTCTAATCTGAATATCCTCGTTGCAACAGACGGCCTTACAGGACCCATTACCGGAGCCCATTTTCATGAAGCACCAATTGGTGCCAATGGTGGTGTCATCGTTGACCTCACTGCATTTTTTACTGATGGATTCGTTTCAGGTTATGGTATAGGTACAGACACTGCATTGGTCAACAGGTTGAGAAATGGAAGTGTATATGTGAACGTACATACGAATGCAAATCCAGGTGGTGAAATCAGAGGCCAGGTGGTGAAAGAAAACTTATGCGAACTGATGACAGGTGTTGACGAACTCGATGATCTCGTTTACGATGTAGTATTAAGTCCTGTTCCTGTTGATGAAACATTAAACGTTACCATAGAAACTTACACAACCTCAGAGTTGTCAATGAGTGTGATGGACATGTCTGGTAAATTGATATCAATGGATCATTTTCAGATGACATCAGGTAAGAATAAAGTGATGATAGAGACCGGAAACCTGTCACCAGGATTTTATATCCTGATGATAAGCAATGGGAATGCAGCCCGTGCATACAAGTTTGTCAGGTAGTATCTGATTGACAATAGAATACAGAAGCCGCCACGTAACCGTGTGCGGCTTTTCTTTTTAACGGAAGTTCCCTCTTAAGTATTTTTTAATGTATTGGAAATACACCTTAACAGTGCATCGTTCGTCTTTATGTAGAATGATCTAAATATCTGAATGATGAAAACGCTGAAAGTTAACCGCAACAAAAGTTTTGAATGGAGTCTTGGTATTCATGGCGCATTTCTGCTCCTGGGCCTTCTCCCACTCGCACACCAGGCAGCTAAAGAAGTTCCTGTAGAATACCAGGTAGAACTTGGATACATCGAAATGCCCGAAACTAAAATGTCAGGCAGTGAAGGTCTTGAATCCAGAAGTCCTGTTTACAATGATGAACCACAACCTACTACTGATGCTCCTGAAAAAGCTCCTATCCCTGTAGAAACTTCAGAACCAGTAAAAGAGGTAACTGTAGCGGAGGAAGTAAGTGAAATCGAAAGTGATGTCACAGCCGAAACTGAAACTGATGTGGTTGCCAGCGAATCAAATACTCATGGCAGCGATTCTGAAACACATGCTGATGGTGGTGGTGCCGGAAGTCCACTGGAAGGTGATAAAGATGGTGGTGCCATGGCAGGTGATGGTGGCGCAGGTGATGGACTGGATGGTGATGGTATCATCACACGTAAGATCATCTACCGCGAAGACATTGGCCGTATTGCTAAAGTAAATGGCCGTATCGTTTTAGATCTGTGTATCAACAGGCAAGGGAAAGTTGAATACGTTGCATACAATCCTGACAAAACAACCATTACTGACAAAGATCTCATTCGCCAGGCTACACACATTGCTGCACGATACAGATATGAAGCTAACTACGCAGGACCAAAAAGAGATTGTGGTCAACTGACTTTCATCTTTACGATTGAAGATACTCCTGAATACTTACGATTGTTCTAAGATCCCTGTACCCGATACCCCCCGTAATGGCCTGAAGTTTTTGCTTCAGGCTTTTTTATTTTTTAGAAACGAATACCTGCTGCCAGTGTCCATCCACGTAATTTGGAATCAGGACGCGCCTTTATGATCGGATGAAGTGCATGATGATACTTCAGATCAACGGTAATGAAAGAAATAATCTGCGCCTGTACCCCTCCTGTAATAGCTGCAAATACGCCATGAAGTTTATCATCATCCAAGGAAAGATCATTAGAATCCAGGCTATAGAAAAAATTGACTTCGCCGCCAGCCATTAGTGTAGCATCAACCACCTTCAAATCCAGCAATTGCATTCCTACAGTCATGGGGATCGAAAAATAATGGACACCATTTCGCTTTGGAATTTCAAAGATGAGACCATCCTCGTGGTTCAAAATGGAAAAACGGTGATAATAAAAACCCGGTACAAAAGCAAAGCGATTGCTCATAATGAACATATCAAAGCCTATGGTCTGGCCTGAGTGGCTGGAGCCTCCCTGGTCGATCTCATCAGAAATGGACCATGTTTCGAATCCAACCTTTGGATTAAATTGGGTCTGAGCAATCCCGTTACCAGCAATCAACATGCTGATAACCAAAGCCATATAGGCTAACTTTCTTTTTACAGTCATTGGTTAAACAGGTGAAAAGGGGGAGATTGCGCTGCAAAAGTAGGGTATTTTCGTTTCTAATTCCCATATTGGGACATAGATAATAAAGCCATGTATCCTGACCTCTCTTACCTTTTTTACGATTTGTTTGGCAGTGCCCCTGACAACTGGTTAAGTGTCTTCAAAACCTTTGGTGT
This sequence comes from Saprospiraceae bacterium, assembly GCA_031426295.1. Lineage (GTDB taxonomy): Bacteria > Bacteroidota > Bacteroidia > Chitinophagales > Saprospiraceae > Opimibacter. The sequence goes on along the minus strand of JANPKZ010000085.1, from coordinate 12,952 downwards.
ATTACTGATCCTCGCATTCCTGGTCAGTGCCTATTTTCTCAGGCTTGAACTCATCCGCAAAGAAAAAGAAGGACTTCTGACAGGTTCAATAGAAAAGATTAAAACCGGCTATCCTGCAACATGGCAGGAGATTGCACAGAATGCACTTTTTGGATTTATCATCGGGTTTAAGCTGCCGTATATTTTTCAACACTTTGAAGAATTCAGACCTGATCCTGCATCCATATTGCTGTCAGGAAAAGGAACATTCCTATGGGGCCTGGTGGGTGCAGCCATCTTTGGATATCTCCGGTACCAGGATCAGCGGAAACGACAACTTCCCAAACCATACATCAAAGAAGTCATGGTCATGCCTCACCAACGTATTGGTGACATCACGATTCTTGCAGCAATATCAGGCCTCGTGGGTGCCAGGCTTTTTTCCATTATTGAAAGTGAAGAAAATATCAAAGCCTTCATAAAAGATCCGCTCGATCAACTATTGAGTGGCAGTGGTCTTGCGATCTATGGCGGATTGATCCTTGCTTTTACTGCAGTCTATATCTATATCAAACGAAAAGGAATGAAGCCTATCCATGTTATGGATGCTGTAGCTCCGGCCTTGATTATGGGATATGCAGTGGGCCGCATTGGTTGTCAGCTATCCGGTGATGGTGACTGGGGTATCGTGAATACTGCTGCACCTCCATCCTGGTGGATCTTTCCGCAATGGGCGTGGTCGTATGATTATCCACACAATGTATTAAATGATGGTATCCAGATCGAAGGCTGCATGTTTGAATATTGCAGGCATCTGGGTGCAGGCGTATTCCCCACTCCATTGTATGAGACAGTTTTTTCACTGATCATATTTGGTATCCTCTGGGCTTTGCGCAAACGTATCCGGATCGCCGGGATTATCTTTTTTCTCTATGTGTTTCTCAATGGTGTTGAGCGTTTTTTCATCGAAAAGATCCGCACCAATCCTGACATCACTGTCTTCGGTATGGAAGCAACACAGGCTGAGTATATAGCGTTTCTGCTGATCGTCATTGGAATTGTTGGAATGATCCTGTGCTATATGAAACGGGGAGCAGGGGGCGGAGAGCTAGGGGCGGAGAGCTAGGGGCGGAGAGCTAAGGGCAGAGAGCTATGGGAAGAGAGCTAAGAGCAGAGAGCTATGGGCAGAGAGCTATGGGTATGAGGCTTGAAAGCTAAGAATTGGGAGTTGATAACACTGAGCGCTATTGTTTCTTACATTAAGAATAAAAAAATTACCTCAGCCTTCGCCTTAGCCTCAGCCTTATTTTTTGCTTTCTCTTTTTCCTTACCTTTGCCACCTGATGAATAACATAGTAGACATAATTACCATTACCTGACATTACATTGTAATCTGAAGTATATAAGCTCCATCAGATTACTGGTGGGGCTTTTTTAATGACCTGACATGAAAATATATCCGGAATATAAAGGCATGAACCTTCCTGTCATCGACCAGGAGATCCTGAAATGGTGGGAAGAACATGACATCTTTCAAAAAAGTGTGGACCAACGTCCTGAAGACAAGCGGTGGGTGTTCTATGAAGGACCTCCAAGCGCTAATGGAATGCCCGGTATCCATCACGTAATGTCCAGAACGATTAAAGATTTGTTTTGCAGATACAAAACACTCCAGGGATATCGCGTCGAACGAAAAGGTGGCTGGGATACACATGGACTGCCGATTGAGCTCAGTGTTGAAAAAGAACTGGGTATCACGAAGGATGATATCGGCAAGACGATCTCCATCGAAGATTATAATGCGAAATGTCGTGACACGGTCATGCGGTACAAAGCAGAGTGGGATGACATCACACGCAAGATGGGTTACTGGGTTGATCTCGATCATCCGTATATCACCTATGAAAATAATTACATCGAATCGGTCTGGTATCTCCTGCAGCAACTTTTTGAAAAAGGATTGCTATACAAAGGTTTTACCATACAACCTTATTCTCCCGCAGCAGGCACGGGATTGAGTTCGCATGAACTCAACATGCCGGGTGCGTATAAAGAAGTGAAAGACACAACAGTCGTGGCGATGTTTGAAGTGATCAAAAATGATCAGTCTGCATTCCTGTATGATGATGCAGATGAAGATGTGCGGATCGTTGCATGGACTACAACACCATGGACACTTCCATCCAATACAGCTTTGTCAGTCGGACCTGAAATTGATTATGTAAAGGTTAAAACAAAAAATCCTTACACTGATGCATCAGTGAGTGTTGTATTAGCGTCAGCTCTTGTGGCATCATGGTTAGGTGGAAAAAATCAGCCACCTATCTTATCACAATCTGAAACCTTTAAAGGAAATCAATTAAAAGGTATACAATATACGCCATTACTTGATTTCGGTAATGAGATCGAGCCTCTTCTCGGTGGCACCGATGCATATCTGGTTCTCACTGGTGATCATGTCACTACATCAGATGGTACAGGTATTGTGCATACGGCTCCATCATTTGGTGCAGATGATCAGCGTGTCGCTAAAGCCAATGGTGTAGGCACACTCACACTTGTTGATCAACAGGGAAAATTTAAAGAAAACGTTGGCCCGTTTTCAAACCGCTATGTCAAAGATTATAAAGATGATCCCAACTATGTAAACGTAGATGTGGATATCGCGGTCATGTTGAAGACCGACGGGAAAGCACTGAATGTGCAAAAGTATGAACACAACTATCCGCATTGCTGGCGCACCGATAAGCCGGTATTGTATTATCCTATGGATAGCTGGTTTATCAAATCCACTGCAAAACGTGACAGGATGATCGAACTCAACAAGACGATCAACTGGACACCCGCACATACAGGTGAAAAACGTTTTGGTCACTGGCTGGAAAACCTGCAGGACTGGAATTTATCACGCAGCCGATTCTGGGGCATACCCTTACCGATCTGGCGAACACAGGATGCATCTGAAGAAATTTGTATCGGATCCATCAATCAATTGAAAGAGGAAATTGAAAAAGCAAATCAGCAACTGGGCCTTTCTCAAACCCCGCCTGCAGATCTGCACAGGCCCTTCATTGATGATGTCATTCTTGTATCCGCTTCCGGAAAAGAGATGAAACGTGAATCGGATCTCATCGACGTATGGTTTGACAGCGGATCTATGCCCTATGCGCAGTGGCATTATCCATTTGAGAATAAAGAAAAATTTGCGCAAAATTATCCGGCGGACTTTATTGCAGAAGGTGTCGATCAGACACGTGGCTGGTTTTTTACACTGCACGCTATCGCTGTGATGATCTTTGATTCTGTAGCATTTAAAAATGTTGTTTCCAATGGCCTGGTGCTGGATAAGAATGGCCAGAAAATGTCCAAACGTTTAGGAAATGCGGCAGACCCATTTAAGACATTGCAACAATACGGTGCAGATGCCACACGATGGTACATGCTTTCCAATGCACAACCCTGGGACAACCTGAAATTCGATGTAGATGGTATCGTAGAAACAACACGCAAGTTATTCAGTACACTATATAATACATACTCCTTCTTTGCGCTCTATGCCAACCTTGACGAATGGAAGAGCGATGATACATCTGCCATACCTGTACCAGATCGACCTGAAATAGATCGCTGGATCTTATCGAAGCTGCACAGCCTGGTAGATTCTTATCATGAGGACATGGATGGTTTTGATGTGACGACTGCATGCAGACGCATCGAAGTATTTCTAAATGACCATCTTTCAAACTGGTATGTGCGTCTCAATCGCAGGCGTTTCTGGAAAGGAGAATTATCAGATGATAAACGTGCAGCCTATGCTACGCTGCATGAATGTCTTACAGTAATATCACAACTGATTTCACCTGTTGCTCCATTCTTCGGTGAATGGCTGTACAGGAATCTCCATCAACACAATCCTGCCAGCAAAGAAAGTGTGCACCTCTCTGATTTGCCTAAGGCAGCTCATGAATTAAAAGATGAAGCACTGGATCGCCGCATGGATTATGCACAGCATATCAGCTCGCTGGTATTGTCGATCCGCAAAAAAGAAAAACTCCGCGTTCGTCTTCCGTTACGAAGGATACTATTACCGATCCTCGACGAAAGATTCAAAGATGATGTGGAGAGTGTGAAAGACCTGATCCTGTCTGAAGTGAATGTGAAAGACATAGAGTTTATCAGTAATACAACTGGTATTGTTTCCAAAAAAGCGAAAGCTAATTTTAAAACATTAGGCAAGCGACTTGGGAAAGACATGAAGACTGCGGCAGAATTAATCTCTAATCTGCCGCAGGAAGAGATCAACAGGTTTGAAGGAGGTGGTCCGTTGACGATGTTTATCGAAGGACAGGAATTTGTACTAAACCGCGAGGATATCGAAATTACGTCTGAGGATATTCCCGGATGGCAGGTAGCATCTGAAGATGGCATCACCGTAGCACTTGATGTTACACTTGATGATCAGCTTTTGTCAGAAGGTATGGCCAGGGAATTGGTCAACCGTATCCAGAACCTGAGAAAGAGCAATGGATTGAATGTAACGGACCGCATCAATATCAATGTCGAAGGATTATCCGGGATTGAAGAAGCCATTTCAGATTTTGGAGACTATATCCGTACGGAAACTTTGGCAAACACGATCCATATCATGAACGATGGGGCTGCAGGAGGTTCTAAAGTTGAATGGATGGATGGCAGCGAGATCGCTATTGAAGTGGGCGTGGCCTGATCCTCATTAATAAAAGAACCGGGCACCATCTTTATGGTGCCCGGTTATAATTACACTACTGGGGATACATTTGTCAATTCACTGCGATGTTGTATAAGACATCTACAACAGTTCCATCCTGAAGAATTTCAGCATGCACACGAAGCACGTGTCTTCCGGGTTCTAATCGTGGGATCACAAGCCAATACCCATCTGATACTGCAGGCTTATTTTTTTCGCTGGCACATGCGTCAAGGCAATTCACAAGCGAGATATTACCTGTAATATGGAAGAGACCGGTAGCGACACGATTTTCATTTGAGATCGTGATCGGTGCATCATCAAGACTTACTTTAATATTCGTTACTTGATTGATATACCGCTTAGCATCTGACTTTAGGAATTGCTCAAGGGATTGTTCTGAACCGATATTAATGACGGGCTCATCACATGGATATTTTTTAAGTGTATTGAATATTGGTACAAGGATCGACTGATCGCGTTTGATGTTAGCGAACCGTACAGCTGAACCATTATCTGTACCCATCAGGAACACGAGAGGACCTTCCTGTATGATGACCGTTTTTAGAAGCGAGTGCACCAATGGATTTTCATAACAGTCTATGCTCATCACATGCTTCCACCAATCCTGTGTCCACTGACTAATCGTTTTATCATAGAGGAGAGGCGCAACCGGTCCGGGCCTTGGACTATCATTTGATACATCGTAGGGGAAGTGACTTTCTTTGCCGGTAAGTTCGGCGAGCACAATTTCTTCCTTCTGACAGGAGAACAGAATGAACACACAAGAAAGTGTCAAGATTGCATTTAAAAAGGAAAATGGAGTTTTCATGATTTGGGGTTTATACAACTACGCCTACTCGATCCGGGATTTTCGGCTTGGTCCCTGAACTGGTTCGCCAGGGTTGTAGTAGTTGGCGATGCGGTTCAGAAATTAATTACACATGGAAAGAAATATTAGCAATCCTGAAATTTTTTGTTTCCCATACTTTTCCGGAGAATCAGTAGTTTAACCCTTGTGATGCGGTTCGTCTTTTTGCTGGTAAGTTGTATGTGGGTCAGCCTGTGCCAGGGTTCGGCGCATCCAAATGCAAATGCACCTGCATCTCCATCATTTCCTTGTGATGTTTTGTTCCCCGAAGCGATGGCGTCCAATATCAACACCATATATATTCCCTTTACCCTGGTGGGGCGGCTGATGATCGTGCAGGCACGCATCGATACGTTCACGGGCAATTTTATTATCGACACCGGATCAGAAAGATTGTTGCTCAACCAGGACTACGTGCCTTTTTCCGGTCGTGAACGGATGATCACAGCAGTGGGCAACACAGGTACACTATCCGTGAAAGAAAAACTTGTCGACAGCCTGTATCTCGATCAGCTCTATGTGACGAATGTCATGGCGCACCTGGTCGATCTCAACCATATTGAAGTCAAAAAGAATACACGTATCCTTGGGATCCTGGGGTATAATGTGTTTGAAAAATTTGAATTGTTTATCGATTTTCAAAATAAGCTGATCGTACTAAGCAGGGTGGACAGACGTGGGACACGAATGGACAGCATCGCCTATTATGAGCTGCCGTATGATAGTATGAGTTTTGATCTGAGAAAACACCTGATCATAGTTCCTGTCATTATTAATGGAGTGCGGACTGAGATGATCCTTGATTCCGGTGCAGAGCTGAACCTCATTGATCGCAGGATCTCTAAACGGGTGCTTGGGCAGTTTACGATTATCAAGCGCGTCAACCTGATTGGTGTGGGGAAACACCAGGTGGAGGTCCTGGCAGGTACGATCAACCAGGCGTCATGCGGCAACCAGGAGGCGAAAAACATGAATACACTGTTAACGAGCCTGGATGAGATTAACTCTTCGTTTGGTGTTTCCGTTGAAGGGGTGTTGGGTTATGAATTCCTCAACAGTCGTCGTACATTGATCAATTATCAAAAACGGAAATTATATTTTTTCAGGTTTGTGAGAACGTAAGTATGAGTAAGGTTTGGAAAATATCGGTACATGTAATGTTTGTCTGCTTCTGGTGGGGGAGTTTCCTGTCGCATGGATTGAGCCAGCCTGCTGCTAATCCGTACTACTTTGAAGGTGATGACATTGTTTTTGTTTTTGACGTGCGCCAGTATGCCGATGCACTCAAAGGCAAGAATGGCGATAAGGTTGATTTTGCAGATCTTAATATCTACGATGTTGCCATCAGTGGTGAGTTTAATGACTGGAGCAAAAAGGGATGGAAGATGATGAAAAGAAGTGAGTTTCTTTTTGAGCTTAGAAAACGTGTAGATGAGTTTAACCAGCCTTTCCCACTTGAGTTCCGGTATATCATCAATGGGAAGTTTATTAATCAGCCCGGTAATGATGATCCTTCTTCACGACAATTTACGGATGACTTTCTTCAGGATGTTTATAAGCTGGATCTTTCTGTTATAAGGGTGCATGAGTTTGGTGATATCATATTTTCATTAAAGGGTCATACCGATGCGCAGCAGGTAATTCTTGCAGGTTCATTCAATGGCTGGGATGAACAGGCGATAAAAATGAATAAAGTGCCCGGTGGCTGGGAGTTACGGGCGAATCTTCCCCCTGGAAGATATGAGTACAAATTTATTGCTGATGGTGAGTGGCTTCATGATCCGGCAGTCAAAGAAAAAGTGAAGAATGAACATCAGACTTTCAATACAGTGATGTACGTGAGTGAGGCTGTAAAATTTACGCTGGAAGGATTCCCTAATGCAAAGACAGTGTTCCTTACGGGGTCATTTATCGATTGGAATGAAAATAAATTAAAGATGACCCTGGTGAATGGAGTGTGGACGATCACGGTGCCACTCACCGGGGGCAAACATCATTATAAATTTATTGTGGACGGACAGTGGTTCACTGATCCTGCCAATCCAGTGGTAGAGGATGATGGAAAAGGGAATTTAAATTCTGCGTTGTTTGTGCATTGATGATTTTCCCTTATTGAAATAGAAATGGCCAGCATTGCATATCGCAATACTGGCCATTGTCATTATAGATATGAGTTATGGGGTTGTTGAAGGAGGTTGAGTTACTTTCTTTTTCTTAAGAAGGAAATAGAGTAGGCCTAATGCTGCCAGTCCTAAAACTGCATAAAGCCATATCCGGGGGGGAGCTTTGCAATCACAATCACCTTGAGTTATGGGTCTAAAACAATATAAATTACCGTCTGAGGCTTTCGGCTCCTTATTCAAGTCTTCTGGAATTATCAGTTTATTTGCATTAGAAGAATCAGGATAGTTGGAATTTGGCTTATCACCTTTCTTTGAATATCCATTAGAATCGCCTTTGATTGGTTTACCAGGAGGTTCTTGCGTTTCTTCTCCTTTTACCAAGCACTTTGTTAAGTCTCGAAAGTCAGTTATCGGGAAACTTTGAAGGTTAAAGTATACTAACGGAGTGTTTAATTGAAGACTTACATTTAAATCAGCAACGTTGACGTTAGAATTTACTTTGACTTTAAATTCAACGTACCCCTTTCCTTGATCTGGTGCAGCAGTAGTACATTTGACCAACCAGTTTGTGTTTCGGAATTTAAATATATATTTTCGATTATTCGAAGTTGATGGATTCAAATCTCCTGGACAATGTGTTCCTCCAACATTCCAAGAGGTAGCTACTAAACAACTTAAATCAAAATCTGGAGGAAAAGTAACTTCGGCAGAAAGCTTATTTTCTGGAATATCGCTCGTATTTTCAAATTCCAAATGATACGTAATAATGTGACTTCCATCTCCCAAAGCACAAATTGACATTACCTGAAGGTAATTCGGATCAAAGCTAAACATGAGTGGTTCTGGCAACCTGGTAACATATTGGCCATTTTTATATAAACTAAATATGGCATTAAATTGGGCTTTACCATTTATATCAGGACCATAACTCAAAGCATTGACATTGGTCTTAAAATTTACATATCGGTATTGCTCATTGTTGATACTTGGGTCAAGGGATATTTCTTCCGTTTGAGTTGAAACACTTTGATTTGGATATATAACCGAATTAAGATTAGTTACTGACAAGAATACAGGTTTTAGATCCAAAATATTTTGATTGTAAAAGAATTGATGATCAGAGATACGTTCAACTCCATCAAATTTTAAAACTTTACTTGGTTTTTCAGTTTCTTCTACTTGAAATTTATCGAGGTAGTCGTAATCTACTATGACGGTAACTTCCCGATCAAAAACAACGTTATGGTTAGCAGAAATTGGTGGAGAACTTACACTTTGTAGTTGATAGGTGTTTGGAACAGCAGTAGAATTTCCACTCACAACGGTTACACCTGTGGGCAAATCATCTCCTTCATATCTATTAGTTAAAAATAGAAACTTGGCTCCTCCGGTAGTGTTCTTATTAAAGTTATGATTAACAACACCGTTTGTTAGGTCCAGGGCATTATAAAAAGAACCTGGGTTTGCTTCAAATCTTGAATTATAATGAGTTCCATCTGTATATATTACAAAGATGTCGTTTCTGGCTCGACTATCACTGCCTAAATTGGGAGATTTAATTCCTTTCAAAATAAATTGACGGTCAACAAAGTTATTATATTGATTCACTCCACCACTAAACCCACTTTTTCCCTTTCTATCTAATATTAGCCATTGTTGATCCTGGCTATAAATATTGATAGAATAAAGAATTAATACAATGCAACAGATAGTATTCGATTTCATAATAAAAATATTTAAGGTGAGAGGATAAACATTTAAAGATTAAAGAAGAGGTTTCATATCGCCTGCGGGAATAAAAGCAGCCCAAAAGTAAGGGTGACTATTTTTTGAGGATGCGTTTTGCATATAATAAAGTTTAGCTTCACGTAATGCCTGATCTTTCTTTTGCCCAAACTTAATTCTTTTATAAAATTCATTCATGATAATTGCTGTGGATTTATCATTTACATTCCAGAGCGAAAAAATTCCTGAAGCAGCTCCTGATTCCATAAAATTTCGACCCAGGCTTATTATTCCTTCGCCATTTTCTAATGTACCTAATCCGGTTTCACAAGCACTCAGGACTACGAGATCAACAGGAATGTGCATGTGGCTAATTTCCCTCCCAGTAACCTGTTGCTGAAGATCTGATTGATCTGTTAAGGCTAAATACCCTTTATAATCTTTAATTACTGCATGACCCGCATAATGAAAAACGGTTGCATGCGACAATCTGAGAGACCAATCTTTTTTATTAGCTGATTCAGAAATGTAAACTGCCGGACCAAATAACCTGGAGATAGAATCAACTTCCATCCTTGCATACGGGAGAGGATTTAGTGAACCCCTGTTCACCTCCTCAACCTGTCCGACTTTTCCGGTGTACTGCGGTGCGAGACAATAAATGCTAAGTTGTTTTGGCACCACAGGGAGATTAGCCCTGACAGATATAAATTCAAATGAGTATGAAATAGCACAATTTTCAATCAAATAATCTCCTTCGGGGCCTTTCAACATTTCAAACGGAATATATCCAATCAATCCGTCTGGAATGATGGTTACCTGACCCGATAAATCAACTTCCAATGGCTCTATAAAAAAACGGAACAAATCGCTCAATAGTGAATTGTCCATGCTCATGGCTTTCATTTTTATATACTTGTCAAGCCGGTTAAAAAGAGAAGTAAATTCTTCTACACTACCGATCTTAATAAATAAGTTCTTTCCTTTTAAATCTGACAACGCATAGATAAATGTATCATTGACACAATATTCAATATAATTAGTTGCAGACACCTTTACTAACAAGCTGTCACTATATTCTGATAATAGTCGGTCTAACGAGTCTTGGTGAAGTAAAATCTGCCCATTGATTAAAGGAATGTCAGCATTAGGATCGAATTTTTTCTCATAAAACCTCAATATTTCCGTTTGCAAACGTTTCATCTTTAGTTTATCACCATCTGTCATCAATTCTGCAATGCGAACCTTCCTTGTTTTTTCACCAAATAACAATGATTTTGATTGATTGAAAATATGCCTGGCCAATTCAAAATTGTCATCGGTTGGATTATTTATATAGATTTTATACGCTAACTCGACTGCAAGATTAATTAACTCCTTGTTTATTTTTATTGAAATTAGCTTTGAATGATCCGCCACAACTGTTTCAATGATCTTCTCGTTTACAATAAGTGCCATTTCAATACACTGAATGGCATTTTTCAGAAAAGTAATGTCTCTAGTTTTAGAATAATCTAATTCATTTATGAATGATAGTAATTTAAAAAGATCCACAAAACTGTTTTCTGAATATAATTGATTTTGACCTGGAAAATTATTATTTTTATCAAAGTCTGGAATCAGGCTTCCAAACCCTAAATTTATAACCTGACGAGATTGTTCGAGCGAATCAGTTTTAATGTACGCTTTGGCAAGTGATATGTAATATTTTGAAAAATCTCTCCTGTTGGTATTAATATGGTATGTTTTCAATGTCTCTATAGCCTTGAGATACAGCGGTATACTTTCATGGAATCTGGCTAATACATAAAAGTAATTTGCTGATTCAATTTGAAATTCAGATACTCGCTTTATATACCGAGACTCTTTAGTAAGTTTTGGGAGTTGAACTTCGGCCATTTCTAAAAAAGGGCCTGCTGAACCTTTAGAAGGATGTTCATTATATAGTTCTGCCAGATTTATAGCATTTGCAAAAATGCCAACAGGATAGTTTATTGAATCAGCAAGTGATAATCCCGTTTCAAACAATCGAATCGCTTCAAGTATCAGCAATTCTGATTTTTTTTGTCGCCCAAGATTTGTATAGAATCTTGATAATAATTCGTACTTCTGAAAATGCTTTAAACTTCGATCCACCAGGATTGAAAAGTATTCTGCTTTATCATAGTCACCTTTCATGGTGTAATAAATCCAGATTTCATTCTCTATGAACCATGTCCACGAATCAAGGAATATCTTATCGGTTACATTTTCATGGCCAATCAAATATATTTGATGTGCTTTATCGATGTTCCCTGTTAACTTATTTATGCTTTGACCTACATATGCTGATGTAATGCGCAATTGATACCTCTGGTCGTTGCTTAAACTATCAAATTGTTTTTGAAGTAATGTACCTAGATATTCAATTTCAACTGCATCCTTCCGATCAAAGGCTAAATCATTAAGTTTTTTTATCAGTTTATAATATTGAGTAAAATTCTTAGTCTTTACATAGTATGACAATGAGTCAGTGAAAATCTCATTCTGACTCTGTCCATTTAAATAAAAGAAACTTACAACTATGACCAGTACTAATCTTATACACTTTTCCATACCGGAAAAATTAACAAATGAAACTTAATCCGCACTCATGATAAATCAGTATTCAATACTCCAATAATCCCCCTTAATATTCTTTACTCTTTGATTCCGGTCAGCAGCTTCTTCGCTTTTTCTTTTTGTGTTGCCTCCGGATGGCTTATATATTCTGTCAATAATTTCTTAGCCGTTTCAAAAGATCCCTGTTTGATTTCATATAATGCCAGGTAGTAAGCAGCTTCCACAAAGTACATCAACTCGGAGTCCTTTCGTATTTCCTTCAGAATCACAACAGCCTCGTTGGAGCGTTTCAACTGCATCAATGCCATGGCATACATGAACCGGAAATTGAGATTGTTCGCATACTCCGTTGGCAACTTTTCAAAACCTGCGGCAGCTTCTTTATACCTGCCTTCCCAGTAAGATACCTGAAATTTTTCAAGATCGGTAAGCCCTTCATCACCTGACCGCGAAGTCGGATCCATGATGTCATCCCGGTATGGCTCAAAGTTGGCTGCATACAATTCCTCTCCTCTTTCTTTCTTCGTTTTTGTTTTCCGGTCAGTCTTATTTTCTGCCATGTCAGGCTTAGGTTCAACGATCATGTTTTTAGTAGTGTCTACTGCAAGTACCGGGACTTGGTTTGGATCAGTGGTGATCGTATCCATTGGATTCACCTTTGATTGCAACTCCGGCTCATGGCGTGGCATCATAAACTGAAACGCCAGCAGAATCAGCACAAGCGCCGCAACTCCAAATACCCAAAGATCCTTCCTGAGGTTCAACCGCTTGTTTATAGGCTGACCTTTATCCAGCATCTTATCCCGATCACGGAACCGTGCTTTTAACTCCTCGCGCTGTGCCAGCTTGAGAGAGCTAATCGCTAACTCATATTGCATGAGTTCATGCCGCAGATCGGGCTCATTCTGTAATCGATTTTCCATATCA
>JANPKZ010000084.1:0-1970 GCA_031426295.1 Saprospiraceae bacterium | reverse complement strand
ATTTTTACAACAGAAGACAGTTATTCATTTCGCGTAAATAACCTGGCGATCGTGTATTACGTAGGGCAAAGCCGTGACGTACTGGATACACTGATTAATCCTGGCGCGGGGCAATATTATTCTCAAACCTATACGCTGCAGGATTCAGCAAACGGCAAATTTTATTTTCATAATTATATGGACATGTTAATTGCCGATCCGGTCAGCAAAACCATTGAATCTTCCGGAAATGATCATCCCACAGATCCGTTACTAATCCAACTGAAGGAAGCATTTGGTGATACCATTGCACTTAGATACCTCATGAAAGATAGTGACCAGAATCTCTGGCTCTCCACATGGAAACACTGGTTAATGAGATATGATGGCAAGACGAAAAAATTGCATACCTATTCAATAAAAGATATTAAAAAACGACAGGTTGATGCGATCAGTGGAAACCTGACATTATTGGTTACATCGATGTTTGAGGACCGTCAACATCATATATGGTTCGGTACGGATCATGCAGGATTATTGACTTATAACCCGGAAAGCGATGATTTTGACTTTATCACATCTGATAGTAAAACATCAAATGGCATTTCGTACAATTATAGTGTAAACACTGTTTTCCAGGATCGTGATGATAATATCTGGGTTGGCACTGACAGAGGCATCAGTATATTCAATCCGTATCGTAATCACTTTCAGTCAATTCGTCACATCGAAGGGAATTCTTCCTCTATTCCACGCAATGATATTACCGATGTTATCGAAACTGCAGAAGGTGAAATCCTGATCGCCACATGGGGTGGTGGTATTTCGGTCTATGATCGTAACTGGAATTTTCAACGAAATATTCTCCTCGATGGACCCATCGCAAATAATCTTGTCTGGAGTTTTTTGCAGGCAGATGATGGATTGATCTGGATCGGTTGCCAGGCAGGTTATATCCAGAAGTATGATCCGGTCACGAAAACAATTACCACCCTCAACCCTCCTGAATTACGGTCTACTGTGATTTCTATGGCAAAGGATCTGAATGGCAATATCCTCTTTGGATTACACAATGGGAAAATCGCTGTTTGGAATAGGGCTGAGGATAAATTTTATGCCGGTGAAGCATCCACTTCCGGCACAAGGAACCAAATGCGGGAGGTCCTGATGATGCATATAGACAGATCCAACAGGTGTTGGGTGACGACACCTATTGGTCTGAAAGAATTTGACATTGCATCCCGATCTTACGTGGGCACGTATTTCCCCTCGGATATTGATACCAGCATGACCATCACTGTAAATGGGCTGGAAGTGTATGATGACTCCACGTTGCTTGTCAGCACTGTCTATCATGGACTCTATCTGTTTCACAAACGAACTGCTGTTTTTTCTGTTCCCGATAAACTATACCTTCCTCCGCATACATCCGCTTTTGCCATCAAACAAGATATGACGGGCAATTTTTGGATGACCACTAATTTCAGTCTTTATAAATTCAGTCATGACCTGTCAACGCAGGTTGTCTTCCATATGGATCGTTCGATCCTTCAGGATGCCCTCGGGTCAGTCAGGTTTACAGAGTTGAGCGATGGGCGATGGGTGACCACGTCATCATCAGAGGTACTCTGCTTTGATCCGTTGGAACTATATATGCTCCCGGGCAAGCATGCACGTGTGGAAATCAGCGGTTTTAAAGTATTTGATCAGCGGATCAACATTGATTCAATTTTGGAGAGCAGGGCAGCTATTGTGCTTCCATATCACAACAACTTCCTTACGATCGAATATGCTTCATTGGAGTATTCAGGTCCTCGTCAGACAAACTATTATTACAGGTTATCTGACATTGACAAGGACTGGAATTATACGACTACAAAACAATTTGCAGATTATACGGACTTAAAGCCAGGGAAATATCTTTTTGAAGTAAAGTCCAGTGAGAGTGATGATACAGCATTGATCACATCAATTCCTATTGTGATCAATCC
>JANPKZ010000083.1:0-11541 GCA_031426295.1 Saprospiraceae bacterium | reverse complement strand
TGAAACAAAAAACATTTGTTGTTCCGCCCGGTACACGAACGATAAAATTTATAGTTATGGGTACCCGTTTTAACGGAACTGATAATGATAGTTATATTGACCAGATCTTCCTTAGATTATTGCAAGGCGATGTGAGCTGCAGTGAATATGAGCCACCTGGTCCATTGTATCAAAGGATCTATGTTGACAAAAATGCCGTGGCATTTCCCGATGGACAAAATTGGTTGACTGCATATAAGACTCTAGGTGATGCCCTTAATCAAAACAATGCTGATCCATTGATCGAAGAGATCTGGATTGCGGATGGAACGTACAAGGTTACTTCCGTAATGCAACGTGATTCTTCTTTTTCAATTACACAAGCTGTAGCTGTATATGGTGGTTTTGCAGGACATGAAATATTGCTTAATCAACGAAATCCTGATTTCTATACAACCGTCCTTTCGGGCGAAATTGGTGACACTTCTGATATCTCAGACAATAGCTATCACGTGATCAGAATATCAGGCACCACAGATACGGCTACGCTGGATGGAATAAATGTATGCTGCGGCAATGCTAATGGACCTCAGGACCCATTTGGTGCTGGCCTCATGACAGATGCTACAAACACACATGTTGTAGAAGTTATCAATTGCCATTTTCACAATGGTCATGCTTCGGAGGGCAATGCTATTTACAACCTTGGAAAACTTTCGATATCTGGTTCAACTCTTTCAAACCTTCCCGGCTCGATGCAGGCAGGTAGCGTAATTTATAATGTTGGTGTTCCTGCGAATCTTCAGCTTACAGATTCGGAAATCATTCAGTCATGCACGGAGTGCGGTGAGGTCATCCGGAATGTGGGGGGAGCGGTAATGAAAGTGTCGGAAACCGTGACGATAGAAAGGCAGTGATCAGTAATTGGTACTTGTGGTGAGCTTGTCGAATCCATGCTGTATTCGGTACTAGTGGTGAGCTTGTCGAATCCATTCAGTATTCGGTATTCGGTGTATCTAAATAAAATGGAAATACAAATTTGGTAAAGTTGAAAATAGTATGGGTAAACGTGATTTTGCGACAATTATATTTACGTCTGAAATCTTTCACTAATTAAAGATTTTGTACTCCATCCCAAGAACAAAACTCCGGGTAAGTCCATCTGGTCTTACATCTCTCACTACTAATGGGAAACCCATAGTAATTCCCAGTGCTTTATTCTCCTTCAGCTTCCATTCAAAGTATAATGAAGCATTTAACGTCAGTCCGTCCGAACCAATTATCGGCTGGAATCCAATACCCTCTTCATAATATTCGTCTTCTCCCAAGTGGAAGATCGGAACAAGGCCCGCTGTAAATTTCATTCTCTCGCTCAGCGAAAACGGATATGCAATCCGCGCCATAATATCTCCTTTACGCCGATAGTCAACCGTCTTTTGAAAAGATGACAAGATAGAATCCGATGCCCAAAGCGAAGGATCATATTCATTTTTATTTTGTGTCAATGGCTGCTGATATGCGAGCACAAACAACCAGGAATTTGTTCGGAGTGTTATACCTGTGATCAAATCAATGGTACCCAGTGATGTTTGATAATCCATGGGTAGCGGTTTCCCTTCATGTTTTCTTTTCGCATTTGCGAGGGGAATCTTGACGCCTGCAGTCAGAGCGGCAAAGCGGCTTGCCCTGTATTGCAAATTCAGGTTTGCATCCCCGCCCTGTATTACTGTAATCCCATTTCCCGTATTCATACCGAGACTGGCCCTGAAGTCGTATCCAAATTTGTTACCCCAAAATCTTGAAGCACTGATATATGGATTTACGGAAAGAATATTTTGATCGCCTACGCCAACGGTCATTCCAAAATTTCTGATGCCATTTAGAGTGTCCCCACTATAGGTGCCCGGACGAAAACCGGGAATGGAACAAATACCAGCATCACTGCATCCCTGTCCATGAATAAGATTGGCCACGAGAAGTAGCATGATGGCTATAGTATAAGGTATTCTCATCTAGGAAATATTTTTGTTCAGCAATAATAATTATTAAAGCTGACAACCCTGATACGGGCCAGAACCCTGAACCATAGCACAAAAAGACACTCTTACTTACGGTAGTCTTCTGAATTAAAATACCGTTTTGGAAAAATAAAAAATATGCAAAGGTTTATGATGACAAAACTTCCCATGATCAGTGGGAATTCCCAATCAAAAGGTGTACCTACATCCGCTGGCTGAGTCATGGTAAGGTGTATGTCACCAGACGCCTTCATTATAATAAAATGAAAATCCTCCCTCTTTTTTGAAATCGTATCTCCAGGTGTTAGGGTATTTACTATTTCGTCAGAATGAGAAGTAGGAATAAAAGGAAAATAAACGTCAGCGCAGTTCACCTTAAAATAGGTGTGGTAGGAGTTGTTTTGCGAAGAATGAATTTCATTTACTTCGGTAACAAGGCAGCTATTGAAGGATGCTGTATAGAAAGTTTGTAAATCTGCTTTTAAAGTATTAATGGAAGTTCTGGAGAAAGTGCCTTTGAATGTATAAACAACGATGATAGCGAGGCCGGTAAAGATGGTGAAAGCGATTCGGAATTTTTTCCAGGGGTACATGATCATGGATTGAAATATGGAGAAATAAATTTTGATAATGCATCAAAAAATTGGAGATAATAAATTGGAAATGAAATAGTTAATTCAAAATTATAGCTGTAACCGTTTACAAACGTTTACTAACGGCTGTGGGATGTAGTGATGGGAGAAATCAATGGGTTATAATTGAAAGAAATAAATATGTCGTTGTATGTTTTGAATTTAATGCTATCGTGTTTCTGTACTCCCTACTTTTACACCGAAAACAATTTTTACCGGCCACAAATTTTTTACCGGTAATTCTATTATCGCTGCATTTTTTACCGGTTACCATTTTATCACTTTAAACTTCACCACACCATGGCACACTCCAAAGCCGACCAGTTTCACCCAACACTTTTTAACCAGGCCAACTGGTGCAAAATCCAGTCACACCCGGCACGTATCATCATCCTCACCCACTTACTCGAAGAAGGCCCCGCCCCTTTCTATGAATTCAATCAAAAAATCGCATTAGCCGGACCCACCATCTCACAACACATCCGCTATCTGTTGAAATACGGCATCATCACCATCCAGGAAAAATATCCGAAAGCCATCTACGCGCTCAACAAAGCAGTCTGCGGAAATCTTGCGATTCTATTGACCGAATTGCAATTTCAATTTTCAATAAATAAATGAATTGGAAAATTGAAATTGGAAATTATAGAAATTGGAAATTGAAAAGGAAATTGAAAATTGGATTTTAGATTGTAGATTTTGACATCATCTACCACTTACCAATTTCACCACTTACCTCTTACCCGATTTTACCGAATACTGAATGGATTCGACAAGCTCACCACAAGTACCGACTACAGAATACCGATCACTGCTTAATCCGTCCCCGCTCTTCCTCAGCCCCCGTCTGACGTTCCCGCTTACCTTTCATCTTCTGATTTCCAAAATTATGCGAAAAGCTCATCTTAAACGTCGGCTGCTGGAATAATAAATACGCACTGAAGAACTGATTGAGCTGCGGCAGATCAGATTCACCCGAATAATTTAAAGTATGAAACACATCATCATACCCAACACGGAACGTCGTATTATCTCCAAATTTCTTTTGCAATCCCGCATTCAATACACCGGCAGGATTCATCTTTACCACACCAAATAATCCACCCGTACCATAAAATCCGGATAACTCAAATGTAAAATTTGCCGGCAACGTAAATGTCTGCGTTGAAAACATCCCTACCCCCCCCGCTTCAAACTTTGCTAATTCATTACCATAATATTTTTCAGACTTCATAAATCCGCCAATGATATTATAATACATGTTCCACCATTTTACAGGCGAGACAGGTATCGATAATGTAAGGCTGAGATTCTTACTACCGACAAGGTTCTCAGCAAAGATCAATTCCTTGTTCGTACCCTCAATGACCGTACTTTGAAAATTGGCAATAGTACTGTCCTCTATACTGTACTCCAGATTTGCAATAAATGACTTCCATCGATATCCCGCGCCAAATTTGTGCGCAATGGCAGGTTGTAATGCCGGGTTCCCGGAAAAGAATGTAGAAGGATCAAGGAATATGACAAAGGGTGCCATGTCATTGAACGTTGGCCGTGTAATACGTTTTGTATAAGAAAGATTTAGAGAATTATTTGCATTAAATTCTTTCGATAAAAATACGCTTGGAAAAAAAGCGCCAAACTGCCTGTCTACTATATTGGGTTCCTCCTGCGAACCCAGATTAGAACTTGTGTATTCATATCGCACACCCGCTTTAAATGAATATCCCTTTCCAAATGGCGTTTCTAATGTTCCATAGGCCGCCAGGATTTCTTCATCAAGATCATATTTTGCTGTGAGATCAGGATCAGACACCCACGTTTGACCGATCAAATTTTCCACACCTACATCATTTGTAAAATGCGATAATGATCCTTTCACACCGGTTTCAATTTTTACCTTCTTTCCAATACCCGTCGTGTAGTCTATTTTTCCAACTTTCACATTAATGGGCGTCAGTTTACTGGCACGTGTGAAATTTTCAAACAAAAAATTCCCTTCACCATCGGAATATTCATTTTCATAGGTCGTCGGATTATTATCTTTATACCACAACATGTCAACATCCATGGTTAATTTTCGACCTTCAGAAAATGTATGCTGCAGGTTAATATTTCCACCCGCATGTTTCCATTGATTCAATTCATAATTGCGGATGATAATCGTAGTATCCAATATATGATTGCGAGATATCAGCGAAGTATTGATTGCGTCCATTGTCCATTTGGTATCATACCCCGAGGCGAGTATACCGATTACTGTTTTATCCGAAACCTGGAGATCAAGTCCTAAGCGCGCATTGTGATTATCTGTGTCCGGATCGCGAATACTCCGGGTATCCGTTTCAAGGAGATCGCCATCCAAGAGGATCCGTCGATAGAAAGCAAAGATCTGCTCCTGCGCTTCTTTCGTGTAGCTGTAATCCCCATATAAGTTGGCAATTCCTTTCCGGTAATTGAAGTTTGTATTACCGCTTGTCTGGATCCCCTTTCCAACACCAAAGCTTCCACCGAATGCGCCGTTAAATCCTTCATCCAGATTCTTTTTTAAAATAATATTGATGTAACCTGCATTTCCTTCTGCATCAAATCCCGCAGGTGGTGTTGTAATGAGCTCAATTTTTTCAATATTATCAGCACTCATGCCTTCCAGCATACTGACTACAGCATCGGCTGGCATATAATTGATACGGCCATTGATCATGACTACGACACCTGCCTTACCACTTAATGTAAGCGCGTTGCTTTGCCTGTTCACAATAACACCGGGAGATCGCTCGAGGACTTCCAATGCATTGATGCCTGATGAAGTAATACTATTAGCCACATTGACCACCATTCTGTCTATCTTTTGTTCATAGAGAGGTTTTTTGGCCACCACCTCCACAGCATTCATCAGGACAGCATCTTCTGTCAGGATAACGGTGCCAAAATTCCTGGTATCATCCGAACCAAGAGTGAATTTTTCAGATGTATTCTCTGTAAGACCCGTCATGGCAATTTTGAGCAGATATTCTCCCGGGATAATATTTGCTATTTCAAAAGTCCCATTATCCGCAGCTACAGCACCTCTCACAAGACTACTGTCCAGGGGAGAAAGCAGTAAAACATTGGCATATGAGACAGGTTGGTCTTTCCCATCCCGAACAATTCCAATCACTTTGGATTGGGCTTGCATAAGGATAAAAGGCATCAGGATCAATGCTACAACTGAAAGACACCTGGGGCAGTAAAACGAAGTGGAGACTGAGTTCATACCACTAAAGTATAATGAATTGAACAGGTTTTTTAAACCTTATGCAATTCGATCGACTAATGTGGTGTGATTACGGATAGATGTAGTCTGAAAAATGAAACTGAACGGTTTTTCAGCCTGCTGACTTCTCCCCTTATTCTTTTACGAATTTGAAAACTTGTGGGCCTCCTTCGTGGCTGGAAATCATGAGGAAATAAATGCCGCTTGCCCAGGAAGTTGAAAGTTTGATTTCCATTTTATCAATAGAATTAAACTCCCTGTCTTGCGAATACAAGGGGACACCCGCTGAATTCACGATCGTGATTTGGGTTATATCTTTTCTCTCGGAGGTTCCGAAATCAATTATTACATTTTCCCTTGCGAAAGTTGGATAAACTTGAATTTGACTTACAGGGACTTCCGGTTCAACTGCATTTACCAGATCAAGTTCATCTACAGGAAATGTCATGAGCCCTCGGCTAAAAGTCGCAGCAACGATCTCATTGGTCACTGGATTAAATTCAAGATCATATACCGGCATGTGTGGGAAATTTGTACCAACACGTTCCCAGTTTACTCCCGCATCCTGGCTTACATACACACCTCCATCAGTAGCGGCAAATAATACATCATCATTCCAATCGGGTAAGATCATAAAACTATTTACGCCTAACATGGGTATATCGCTTCCCAAAGATGTCCAATCTGCTCCGGCATTATCACTGCGGTAGATATATGGCGTGTGATCATTTTCCCGATATCCGGACACGGTGACAAAAACAGTTTGCGCATCGATTGTTGATGTTGAAATGGAGGTTACAATCCATCCGGGCGTTCCTTCGCTGATATCAATCCAATTGTCACCACCATCAGCGGTAGTCCATAATTTACCATCCTGTGTACCGGCATATATTCTGTCCTCATCCAGCGCTGATTGGGCCAATGCAGTAATTGACGGGTACCTGTTTCCTAAAATAATTTCTCCTCGTGTCAGATCAGGACTGATATTATGCCATTCGCGCACAGTATCATTCATATTGATTCTATATACAGTATTTGAACCGCAAAATAAAATCTTCGGATCATGCGGACTCATGACAAATGGCATATCCCAGTAGCGTGTGCCTTCCAATCCCTGTGTCAACTGATCCACAGATGAAAGACTATCACCAGAAAACCATATATCTCCATATTGGGTCAGGAAGTACATCCACGTTGGTTCTTCAGGATCAAATAATGGCTGAAAACCATCTCCGCCAAATATCCTGGGCCAATCATTTATGAAAGACTTGTTCCCAGCCGTAGTGCCATTATCCTGGGCACCACCAAAATATTGATCGGGCACATGCGGATTGTATGCGGTTCGATAGAATTGTGTGGAAACAATATTTTCAATGTCTGACCACGGTGCAGATCCATTAATTGGCTGTCGGTAGGCACCTCCATCTGTTGCCAGAAAAACATCAGTATTTCCAAAGACAAGATCATGTTTGTCAGCATGCACATCATACAACCACCACGTAGGCGCAGCTTCAAACCATGACAATCCGCCATCCAGTGTGCGATAGAGATCAACACCTAATAAAAATAAATCAAGCGGATTATTCGGATTCACTTTTAATACATCAAAATACCATCCGAAACCACCCAGCAATTCGCAAGGTAATCCGAACACAGGATCCGTATTCACCTGCTCCCATCCGAATCCCCCATCGAAAGACCGATACACTGCTTTTAATGATTCCTGATAACCGAAACATTCTCCATCCTCTATGGTGCCAACATAACTTATGAACAGCGTTCCATTATTTGTGATTTCAAGACTCGTGCGTGAATGTGGTGATTCCGGTAATCCATTAACGAGATGGATCCATGTCAATCCAAAATCATCGCTTCTGTACAGGCCGCTTCCGGGTCCTGTGGTGATACTTATCTTGCTCGTCCGCAATCGTGTGTATGCAGATGCAAATACGCGCCCCGGTTGTGCAGGATCCACGACAATATCTATAATACCTGTACTGTCATCGACCGTCAGTGTTTTATTCCATGTCTGGCCACGATCTCCTGATCTCCAGAATCCTTTCTCATCACCTTTATGAGATGGAAATCCCATGGATCCTACATAAAGAATATTACTGTTTGTTGGCGCAACTAAAACTTTTGATAGAACACCTTTATGATCCAATCCAACAAATGCCCACGTCTTTCCGGTATCCTCTGATCTGAACAGACCTGCACCGATGAATGGATATCCAGAAATATTCACATCACCTGTTGTCGCATAGACTGTTGCAGGTGATTGCACATCGAAAGTGATACTGCCAATCGCCAGAGAAGGTTGATCATCAAAAACGGGTGTCCATGTCGCCCCATTATCTTCTGTGCGATAAATGCCACCCTGCGCATAGCCTAATAAGATAATTCGATTGTCTGTCGGATGTACAGCTATCGTATTTACTCTGCCGCCTATATTGCCCGGGCCATGCATGGTCCATGGATATTCAAGACCTCTGTGGGATCGTGGAGTAGTTTCATCATGACGGATCAAACTCGCTAATCTCCGCTGAAACAGATC
The DNA here is from genome assembly GCA_031426295.1 of Saprospiraceae bacterium. Classification (GTDB taxonomy): domain Bacteria; phylum Bacteroidota; class Bacteroidia; order Chitinophagales; family Saprospiraceae; genus Opimibacter. The sequence goes on along the minus strand of JANPKZ010000083.1, from coordinate 3,102 downwards.
TTCAGGCATAATGTAGTCCGGATAATTCCGGTCATAAAAAAATAATTCCTGTGGGGTCAGGCCACTTTGTTTTTTACTTTTTATCAAACCGACTGGTTCTGTTCGGGTTGGTGATGGGGTGGTTTCCTGTTTATGGCTGCAACTAATCATCAAAGTTGCAGTAATCAGGAATACGATACTGGTGTAAGCGTGTGGAAACTTCATTGGAGTAAAAATACGGAAAGATGTCAAGCGCGTGGTACTAAAGCGTAGTCAAGGGAAAATGGCTGACACTCCAGGAACTTCTTTTTAAACATGATTCTATAGGAAGTAATGTCAACTTTTTTAAAAAAAGAGAGTTTCTCGTGAATGAAATCCAAAGAACCTAAACCTGAGAATCTATTACTTGAGCCATTTATCGGAAAGTGGAAGACTAACGGCAAAATGTATGCGACACGTGACACTCCTGAACTGAAGATTTTGGGAACAGATACATACGCGTGGATGGCCGGAAAGTATTTTATGACTCACAAGGTGGATGTGATGATGGGCAATCACAAAAACAAAGTACTGGAGATCATAGGATATGATGCAAGGTCAAAAGCGTATGATATGCACAGTTATAATAATATGGGCGCAACAGGCAAAATGAAAGCTACATATTCAAATCGTGGCTGGAAGTTTGAAGGTGAAGGACTGCGGTTCCGTGGGGATTTTAATGCTAAAAAAAATATAATCACCGGGGTTTGGGAGAAGGGTGGAAAAAGTGGAAATTGGAAACCGTTTATGGAAATCAAACTTGAACGAATTCGCTGAAATTTTTTTCTTTCTGAAACCTCAAATACTCACAGCAATGAATCAATTAAAAATTTGAAATTAACATAATGAGGAGTAAAAAGGGGCGGAAAAGGCAGAAAAGGAAGAAAAGGCAGAAAAGGTAGAAAAGGTAGAAAGACAGAAAAGGTAGAAAAGGTAGAAGAGACTTTTTAATTTCTAATTTCTACTTCCAATTTCCAATATTTCTCTGTGGCTCTGTGTAAGGAAAAAATATTTTATAAGTTTAAATCAGGTTCATCAGGGACATCAGTGGTCCTATTTCCACAGATTCACCTCCGGCGTCAACGTAACATGGAACTTCTCTTCCACTGATGCAATAATCTCCTGGGCCAGGTTCCAGATCTCAATGCCGGTCGCTCCACCACGATTGACCAGCACAAGTGCTTGCTTTTCATACGAACCCGCTTGCCCGATATTTTTTCCTTTCCAGCCTGCCTGTTCGATGAGCCAGCCCGCAGGAATTTTGACGATATCATCACCTGCAGGATATGATGGTAAAGAAGGATGTGTGTCCAGCAGGTTCTCGTAATGCACTTTTTCAATAATAGGATTTTTGAAAAAACTTCCGGCATTACCGATCACAGCCGGATCCGGAAGTTTGCTCTGTCGGATTTCAATTACAGCATTACTGACATCACGTATAGTGGGAAGCGAATTATTTTCTCTATTCAACACATCCTGTATAGCTCCATACGTTGTATTGATGTGGTGATTTTTTGTCAAATGAAAAGACACTTTCGTAATCACATATTTGTCGCGCGCTTCTCTTTTAAAAATACTGTCTCGGTATCCAAAACCACAATCCAATTTGGAAAAGTGTACAACCTCTCCAGTTCCGATCCGTACCGCTTCCAGGGAATGAAACACTGTATCAAGCTCTACGCCATACGCGCCAATATTTTGTATCGGTGCCGCACCCACTGTACCAGGTATCAACGAAAGATTTTCAATTCCCCCCATGTCATGCTCAATGGCAAACATGACAAGGGGATGCCAGACTTCTCCGGCTGCAGCATGAAGTATATATCCTTCCTCACCCAGGTCTTCAATACGTATTCCTTTCAGTTCTACTTTCAGGACATTTCGTTTAATATCACCAATTGGTAATACGTTACTACCTCCTCCAAGGATCAATGGATTTTCCAGGTGCTTTACTGCTAACCGCAATTCATCGAGATCTTCTATTCTGTATAGATGCTCGCATGTCGCCTCCACACCAAAAGTGACAAAGGGCTTGAGTGATGCGTTGTTTATAAGTTCCAAGTATGGATCTGAATTAATTAATATCTAATCCTAATAAATCATGGTTCGACAAAAGCTCACCACGGGTAATCAATCTTAATAATCTGCGTTCTCTGCGCCTTATACATCAAACTGCAGCTTTGCCAATGCACTATACACACCCTCGTCTCTTCCACTCAGTTCTGCATGCGTCCCCTGCTCTATAACTTTGCCATGTTCCAGCACATAGATACAATCCACATTGCGAATCGTCGCAAGACGATGCGCAATGATAATCGCTGTCCTGCCTTCCAGCAAACGGTCCAATGCTTCCTGCACCACCTTTTCAGATTCAGCATCAAGCGATGAAGTTGCTTCATCCAACAATAGGATATCCGGATTACGAAGCACAGCACGCGCAATCGCAATGCGTTGACGCTGTCCGCCACTGAGCTTAATTCCCCGCTCCCCTACGATCGTTTCAAATCCATCCGGAAACGATTGTATAAATTCAAAACTATTTGAAATTTTCGCTGCATTGAATAATTCTTCTTCAGAAGCTTTTGGATTTCCATAAAGAATATTCTCACGAATCGTGCCACCAAACAAAAGTACCTCCTGTGGCACCAAGGCAAAAACAGAACGATATGTCGAGAGATCCATTTCATTTATATCAACACCATCAAGTGTGATCTTTCCGCTTGACAATGGATATAATCGCATCAGCAAAGCGGCAATCGTACTCTTTCCAGAACCACTTTGACCTACCAGCGCAATTTTTTCCCCTGGCCTGATATCCATATTTATTCCTTTCAATACAGGCATTTCAACACGCGATGGATATTCAAAATGCACGTTTTCAAAATGAAGATGTCCTGCAATTTTTGGACGTGTTACATTTATCGGAACACTAACTTCTGTGGTTTCATTCAGTATCTCGCGGATACGCTCAGTTCCACCCAGGGCAGTAACAATTTCCGTATAGAAATTTCCAAGACTCCCGATCGAACCACCAATGATGGCTGTATATGCAATGAATGTAACAAGTTGCCCAGTTGTCATGAG
>JANPKZ010000082.1:0-7823 GCA_031426295.1 Saprospiraceae bacterium | reverse complement strand
CCTCCTTCCCATCGTTTTTGAGATACACAGACGCTACTTCCTTAAGGGTTGATTCAAGGGGGCGGTATGAAAATCCCCCCACTTGCCGGCTTTTAATGGAGTCATAGTAGAAGGTCCCATACACCTGGTTAAGAATATCCGGGGTGGAAAAACGACCTGCTAAAATGTTCGAGGCTAAAAGTAGAATTGAGGCAAGGCGCTGAGGTGCCAGCTTAAAATTTCTCTGAATGTTAAGGGCGGTTGCGATACGCAGGTAAATGTCTTTATAACTCATGTCGCCACCACTCAGAATCCATCGCTGACCGGTATTTGATTTTTCCAAAAGCATCACGACGAATTGTACAATATCACGCACATCTACGAAGCCCGTCTGACCACCAGGATACCAGGGAGTTTTTTTTGCAACTCGTTCTATCAATTGAAGACTGGAGCGTGACCAATCACCGGTCCCTAAAATCACAGAAGGTAAAATCACTGACACAGGAAGTCCTTCTGCAGCACCGCGCCATACTTCAAGCTCGCCGAGATATTTGGAGAGGCCATAGGATGTGCTGAAGTTATTTTCAACCCAATCACCAGACTCATTCAGTGTGACATTATTTTTTTCTTTTCCCAGCGCACCAATAGAACCGATGTAAACCAAATGTTTTACATCATGCGCCAGACAAGCATTGACAATATGCTCTGTGCCTTTCTGATTGACTTCAAGCAATCGAAATTTATCTTCTTTGAAATACGATACTAATCCCGCCGAATGGATCACCCAATCCTGGTCGCGGACAGCATCATTCGCATCCGGAATATCGGGCAACCTTAATTTTTTCCACGCAACCTGATCGCGCAGGTCGGATGGAATTACATTTTCATCATGTTGATATGTACCCGTGAGGTTCGTATACCCGAGTTGTAAAAAATATCGCAACAGGTATGACCCTAACAATCCGGAACCGCCTGTAACGAGGATTCGGGTATTCATGAAATGGACTTGTGCAAAGCACCACCGATCGAATCCTTTCGAGCTCCTGTCAGATGATGAATTCCAAAAGATTTGTTGTGTAACACTTTGTATCCCAGGTACGCCATCATGGCACTTTCTTTATGATCAATCGTCATGGCTTCAGGAATTTCATAATTGAATCCATAGTCCATCGCAAACCGACGAAGGAGTTCAATAAGATGTTGGTTGTGTGCACCTCCGCCGGTCACCAAAATACGCGCAGGCCTCACCAATGATGGAGATAAGTGCATCGTAATCATGTCTGCAATGGCCAGTGTTGTTGTTGAAAGTAAATCAATCGGATCTTCCTGTCTTGCGAGCAGATATTCGATCCAGGAGGAAGTCACTTTTGCATTCGACATGCCATCAGGCCTCCCTTCCTTATATGGAAACATTGCGACCAGATCATGCCGTATGGAGTCCAGCACTGCTCCCTGGCTTGCCAGGAAACCTCCGGCATCAAACGCATGGCCGGCTCTTTTCGCCAGGAAATTAAGTGCCTGGTTACATGGACCAACGTCCCATGATTTCCATTCGCCATCTTTTGTTTCAAGAAAAATATTTACGATGCCACCTAAATTGAGATAGGCATTATAACCCGGATATAAAGAACGGTCCGCGATCGGTGCAAAAGGTGCACCCTGTCCCCCAAGCGCCACATCAGCATTTCGAAACTGTGTTATCGTCTGGATACCCGAAGCCGCCATAATGTGCGAACCACTTCCAATCTGAGTAGTAAATCCTAAAGCCGGTTCATGAAAAACTGTATGTCCATGTGATGCAATCGCAGTCGCATTCCAGGCCTTACCCTGGATCCATCCATGCACTTCATGACCAATGAAATTTCCGAAATCAGCATCAAGACGCATTAACTCAAAACCATTCACTTCTGGAGCGGTCTTCAGGCTCTGATGCCAGATATCTGAAAACGGAACTGTTATGGAATCAAGGATTTCCCAATACTCCTGACCATCCACTTCGTCAAAACGGCAAGCGGCCATGTCCAACCCATCCAGCGAACTGCCAGACATTACACCAATGATAATATCAGGCATCTTGATTTACGGTTTTAATGTCATGGAGTAGGCAGCAACCGCCTGAATTTCATCAGCAGACAAAATGCCTTCAAATGGAGTCATGGTGTTTTTACCTTTCGTAATCAGTGCAACACGTTCATCCTGTGTAAGTGCTGAGACCGTAATATCCTTTGCGCCATTGATACCCAGTTTTCCATCTGCACCATGACAGATCACGCAGTATTTTTTATAGATCTCCTGTCCTGCAACCGTATCACCTGCAGCAACGGGTGTTTTGTCTTTTGGAGCACATGCAAAGATGAGTCCCATAAGCAGGCATGAAATGAAGAGTTTGATCATAGCTAAACGTTTTGGTTTTTCATTCAGGGTAAATCTACTTAGTTTTCTCATCTGTTACAGGATGTTTTTAAAGCCCCTCATGTATATATAATTGAAATTTTGAAAAACAGTTTACAGAATGTGAATAGCGTTGCTTTGCATAACCACGTCTGAACTTCAAATTTTGTCAAATGTTATAGTTGGCATCATGAGAATTATATCAAAATCACAACAAGCCAGAGGCGCCTTCAATGGCGGCCAGATACTCGAAAACAAACCGATTGGTTTTCCGCAGGACCGCGGATTTGTACGTCCATATTCATCATTGTTCTATTGGGCTCGTGCCGAAGCGAAGATCGATAGTACGATCGGGCTTCATCCGCACAAAGGTTTTGAGATCATGTCCTTTGTGCTGGAAGGCAAGATCCGTCACTTTGATACAAAAATGAATATATGGAAGCCTCTTGAAGCGGGTGATGTGCAGATCATACGTGCCGGCAGCGGCATATCACACTCCGAACATATTGAAAAAGATGGCGTCATCTTCCAGATCTGGGTGGATCCTGATCTAAGTAAGACATTAGAACAGGAAGCTACCTATGATGATTACAAAGCATCAGATTTTACAACAGAAGAAATTGAGGGTGCGAAGGTATCTTACTATGCAGGTGAAAAAGGTTTGATGAAACTGGATGCACCGGGAGTTGATATACGCAGAATTGTTGCGGGGCAGGATGTATTTCAATGGTCAGGAGACAAGAATGTAATCCGATCTCTGTACATCGTTGGAGGATCAGGAACACTGAATGGAAAGACTGTGGAGCAGGATGATTTTATTATCCTGGAAGATGGGGAAGACGTTGAGATGAAAGCTCATAAAAATGGGCTGGATGTATTTGTGTTTACTGTTCCAGTGAATACCGGTTATGAGACGTACGGGATGTCTTTGTCGTGATCCCGATAGCTATCGGGAGTGTATCGTGAGAACTTTTTAATAATGCAGGTTTTGGACTTGTATTTTTTATTCGGCGTCCTTTAGCCTAATTTGCAGTTTCAAAAGAAATGTACTCAGTTGAATATTTTCAATCCAGACTGCAAAGAATTTATTACCTCGCTGAACGAGGCTGAAGTGAGGTATATACTTGTAGGAGGATATGCGGTGATAGTTCACAAAAACCAACTTTTTAGAAAATACAGAAATGGATGTTTTTTCCTTTGGAAGATCACCAGTCAGAATTGATTTGATGGTTGACGTGTTAGGTTTAGAATTTGAATCGGCCTTCAACACATCCCTATGGATGGACATTGAAGGAATTAAAGTGAAAGTATTGTCAAAAGAAAAATTATTACAGGCAAAAGAATTATCAGGTCGTAACAAGGATATAAATGATATCGAACATTTACAATGATTGATCCAAAAGAAGAACGACTCGACAGAAGTGTTTTTAAACAACAAACTGTTGCTGAAGCATCAGATACCCTTGCTTATTGGTTACGTCAGCCTGTCGCATTCAGAATTAAGTGTGCGTATCATTTGTCTTTGCGTGCGTATGGATATGATCCGGCTAATGAACCGAGACTTGATCGTACAGTTTTTTCCACAAGAAAACATGCACTTAAACTAAAAAAGCCACTCGATGTGAGTGGCTTTGATAAAACCGAATTAAACCCCATTACTTGATCTCGATCGACTGTGACGTCGGTTTCTTTGCGATGTCTTCTTTTTTCGGAAGGGTTACTTTCAGAACACCATCTTCGTACGCGGCGCTGATCCCATCCCGATTGACAGATTCATCGAGGTGAAATGATCTTTTAAAAGATCCGTAATTGAATTCACGGCGTGTGTATTTACCTTTCGTTTCGTCCAGTTCGGTTTTCTTTTCAGCAGAAATGGTCAGTTGCTCATTTTCAAGGCTGATTTTGAAGTCCTGTTTGGTCAGACCTGGTGCGGCTAATTGCACGAGGAGGTGCGTATCGTGTTCGCTAACGTTCACTGATGGAGAAGAAACGGTATAATCATTACCGATCGCATCGGCGAGGGTAGTGTTGAATAATGTATCGATCCACTTGCCTAAAGAGTCTGAAGGTCGTACGGGATTAAAATGGTTTGGTTTCATGATTCAGTAGTTTATAGTGGTTATTGAATTTCGATATTTCGTGTTTCCGGCTGTTTCAACGGAAGTTCGATCGTCAGGACGCCCTGTTCGAAGGCAGCTTTCAGATTGACTGTGTCTACATTTTTTGGTAGCCGGAAGCTTCTTTTAAAGTTCGTGTAGTCAAATTCGTACCGAACAAATTTTGTCTTTGATTCCTGGTTTGGGTTGGTGGCAGTGATGACAAGCTGGTCCTCATGGATCTCAACTTTCACATTTTCTTTTGGAATACCCGGGATGGCTAACTGGATCTGAAAGCCGGTTTCAGATTTCATAATGTTGGCTCCCGGGTGTGTGGACCTGGCAACAGAATGATCTGGTGCGGAAGTTCTGTAGGGGTGATTTGGAAAGCCAGCGAATGGGGTATAGTACCTTGTCCTGGCGGCCGGATTGCAGGCGTATGGTTTCATGTATATTTTAATTTTTTAGATTAAGTGAATACATAACCTTAGTCAAAGGGTATTCCAACCCAATTTTGCAGGACAAAACGGCAGTAAACTGATGTTTTCAATGACAAAGTGACACAAAAAATGTAAAGATGGGCCTACTGAGATCAGTAATTATGAATTGGGAAGTACGGTGGGTGAAATTTCATTTTTTATAGAGAAGATCTTTAGTCGGTATTCAAAGAGTGATAGCCGTTTACAAACGTTTAGGCACGGATAAATTTTTCTAACAGCTAATGGTCAGCTACATACAGATTATGATTTCTGAAATTGTAACGTATATTTTGAACTTACTACAATTCCAAATCGAATTTTTAACTGACGGAGCGATAATCGTTTACAAACGTTTACGCACGGATAATTTTTTCAAATATCTAATTATCAATATTGTACATATTAACACTTCTCAAATTGATACGTATATTTTGAATTTACCATATTACCAGAAACATAGATTTTATCACTTAAACCTTGCACTTCAAATACGATTAGGATCAGGAAATAAAGCTATCCTGAGGGCCCAGTACAATTCGAATACCGAACACGTGGAATACTACACTGAAAACAGAATTCAGACCCGAACACAGAATACCCGAATACAGAATACCGAACACTGAATACTGAATACTGAATACTGAACACCGAACACTTGCTACTCCTTCTCCGGCTTAGGTATCTGAAACAAGATCGGCACTGTCATCCGGACAGCCACAGGCTTACCACCGACAAGTCCTGGCTTCCAGTTAGGCATCAGTGAGATAATGCGCATGGCTTCCTCATCAAGACCGAATCCAAGACCTTTTACGATTTTTGGATGTGTTACTTTTCCTGAAGCGTCGACAACAAATTGCACCACTACAGGACCCTGCGCACCAACAACTCTTGCGGAATCCGGATAAGTGAGATTCGTCTGAATATGTGTGATCATTTTGCGAAATGTGCAGTCGACAGTATCTGTAATGGATGGTTCACAACCATTATAGATCGGCATCACTTCCGCTACATCATACACATCCGGCAACACATCGACCGTAACTGGTTTCGGAGAAACATCTTTAGCCGGAATAGCCAGATTAAAACTTACCGGTGACATATACCGGAATGCAACTTTCTTTCCTTTATTAACCGCGGGTTCAAATTTGAATTTGTCTTCTTTTAGTTTGGTGATCACAGCTATCGCGGCAGTACCGAGACCCATACCCGGATCACGCAATGCCTGGATAAGACCTATGGAGCCATTCTTTTCAATAACAAATTCTACCATGACGACCCCGCCAGCATCCTGAGCGACAGCAGCTGGGGGCATAACGAGATTCTTTGCGATGTATTCATCGAGCGTTTTCTTGGTGCAATCGCTTTTGGGATCACAGTCCTTCCATGCAGGAGGGACGTCAGCTGTCCGAATGGTCTCTGCAAAAGGTGTCTGCGAAGAAATAGATGATATGAAAACAACTGTGAATAAAAAGTAAAATCCGGAACGGAGAACAAATGACATGGAGGTATGATTTGGTTAACAGCTTCCTTTAACGAAGCCACAAAGGTAAAAATTCTGCTGCTGCGCTATTCCCCTACGGTTGGTAGTATTTGAGGGAAAGCTCATGCCCGTCAAAGATAGCGTAGGTATTATACACCAGCCAGTCACCAAGGTTAACATAACGTGAACCTTTGACCCCAAGATCATAGTCTATTGGCAAATGCCGGTGGCCGAAGATGAAATAATCGATATCGTCCTTCTTCAGGACTTCCAGGGCATGCTGCACCAGCCATTCTTTTTCCGGGCCGAGAAATTTAGCTTCGATCTGTGTATGATCACGACTCTGGCCTGACCAGTATTTCATGATCCGGATCCCGGTATTCGGATGTACGCGAGCAAAGAACCATCGACTGACCGGATTGGCAAATATTTTTTTGATGAATTTATAGCCATGATCACCTGGTCCTAAACCATCACCATGACCGATGTAGAATTTTTTTCCATCAATCTCATGTATGACAGGCTCTCTCAGGATGGGGATATCAAATTCATCCGTGAGATAGCGGAACATCCACATATCATGATTGCCGGTAAAAAAATAAATATCAACTCCGACATCTTTTAGTTTCCCAAGACAACCCAGTAACCTTGAAGAGCCTTTCGGAATGACCTGTCCATATTCAAACCAATAATCCCATACGTCGCCTACGAGATATAATGCCTTCATATCAGGTGCTGCAGATTCAAGCCAGCGAACAATCATTTTTTCGCGTTCGGCACTACTGGTCACACCTTTACTACCTAAATGGAAGTCGGATGCGAAATATGTGTTGGCAGGTGTAGAGATCACGTACAGGTAGCGTATAGCAGCACAGAAAATTCAGTGTAAGAATGAAGAAGTGGAAGAATTTTAATTAATCCACAAATCGTTTGTCGGCTTCCATCACATGACCACAATTCGGGCAGGTGCGTTTTTCTTCAGAACTATAAAATTCTTTGAAGCGAGGCAAAAAGTCTTTTTCAATATTGGTCAGATGGAAAAATGTGTCGTGCAATTTTGTGTTGCAATTATCACAAAACCACATCAATGCATCCTCGTCTGTGGCGCTCCGTTTTAATTCAATTACCAACCCAATAGAACCCGGCGACCTCGACGGACTATGTGGCGTTCGGGCAGGCAGTAAAAACATTTCTCCTTCTTTGATCGGGATGTCAACTGCTTTGCCATCCTCCTGGATCCGTACATTGATATCTCCCTCCAGCTGATAATACAATTCTTCTGTTTCGTTAAAGTGATAATCCTTCCGGGCATTAGGGCCGGCAACGATCATGACGATATAATCCCCCGCATCATGATAAAGATTACGGTTAGCTACCGGCGGCTTAAGTTCATGCCGG
>JANPKZ010000081.1:0-14196 GCA_031426295.1 Saprospiraceae bacterium | reverse complement strand
TTTTTTCTGCAGAGAGAACCAAAGGTCTTTCCCTGGTTATTATTATTACATTCTCACTCGTTCTCTATGAAATTGCACATCCATTACTCGGGAAGCCAATAGATCCATGGGATATACTTGCCACATTGATTACCGGAATACTTTCGTATGGATGTTTCATTATGATATTTGGACGACCCGCCAGGAATGTTATTCATACAAACCCTATTTTGCCAGCTGGAAATGCTTCTGATGAAAATGTATAACATGAAATTACCTTTTTACTCTTCAGTTTGTAGGTGATCTTTTCTGCTCCTGCTTTTGCTCAGGCGCCAGCGACACAGCACATGCATGATCATCATGATGACCATCAGAATGAATTGGGTATTGCTTTATCCCTTATATATTTTTTAAAGAAAAGACATTAATAGGAGGACATTCATCTCAGCCTGGGACTTCATATTGGAATTGGTTTTTAGGGGCTATCCAAATTTCTTATCTTATGCCAGCAAAATGCCCCATACGTGCCTCCTTCTGTTCTAAAGCCAATTTTCCTCCTTCTATGCTTATGGAATTGGTTGATGCCTGTCCATGCGCAGAATATTGCACCGAATGGGGATTTTGAATTTTATACAGTATGCCCTGACGGCTATGGTTTGCCCGGTGCTATTGAAGCGACACCATGGGTCAATGCCAATTATGGTACTATTGATTATTTCCATACCTGCGCCACCTCGATACAGGTGCAGGTACCGACACACCTGATTGGATATCAACATCCTCACAGTGGCAATGCATACGCGGGATTTTTTGCCTATATCAATACGTATGAATATCGTGAATATCTGCAGGCACCTTTGCTGAGTCCGATGATAGAAGGCACATGTTATGATGTAAGCTTTTATGTGAATGTAGCTAATGAATTTTGCGGCATTGTAAGTTCTCTCGGTATACATTTCTCTGTAACAGCACCTCCATGGCCGGATCCGATCATTGGTGCCTTGGATAATCTGGTGCCACAAATTACATCCAACAATGCAGTACTGAATGATACAGTGAACTGGATACACATATCGGGCACCTATGTGGCTGCCGGCGGCGAACAGTATATGACGATTGGGAATTTTTTAAGTGATGCTGCCACGAATATTTTCCTGCCATGTAATAATCAGCACTATGTATATTTTTACATAGATGATGTCTCAGTCATTGCTGGTGATGAAGGTCTCCCCATCGATTTTGATCTGGGCGGACCTGTGGAAGAGTGTGATTCTTATGAAATTGATCCTCAAATTCCGGATGTAGTATATCTCTGGGAGACAGGATCCAATGCACCATCAATTACTGTAACAGAGTCGGGCGTCTATTCACTCACAGTGTCAGGTGAATGTACACAGGGTATTGATTCGATCGAAGTTACGATCCTTGGTGAGCTACCTGTTGAGATCGGTCCACCTACATACACACTTTGCGAAGGTGCAGCATATAACATCCAATTGGATCCGGATGCCGGAATGTATGAATGGCAGGATGGATCCACAAGTCCGAATTATATCATCTGGACCTCAGGGGTATATTCCGTTACATTGGATGATGGATGTGATCTTACAAGCGATCATATCGATATCACCTTTATTGAAGGTGTAGATATTTTTTCACTTGGAGATGATATCCATATATGTGATGGTCAAACGATTGATTATAATTTTGATCCTGCCCTGGGTGATTTTGAATGGCAGGATGGAAGTACATCATCAACGTATAGTATCGCCTCACCTGGAACCTATTCACTGACGATCACGAATGATTGCGGATTTTCTTCTGATGAAATTGAAATTACCCATCTCGGAGTTCCACAATTTTCTTTAGGACCAGCAGAACAAATATTATGCGAAAGCTCAACAATTGAATTTTCTTTCGATCCTGACCTGGGCGATTTTATTTGGCAGGATGGTAGTACGTTGCCAGATTTTGAAATCAATGAACCTGGTACATACGGACTGACTGTGACGAACGCCTGCGGAAGTTATGCAGAGGAGATAAATGTCTTATTGGAAATTCCACCCGTATTTACATTCGGAGATGACATTACACTTTGTCCCGTTCAGACACCATACACATTGGTTCCCATGAATGTAATGAATGCAGAAATGTATTTGTGGGGCGATGGCTCTAATACAACTGAATATGAAGTATTTGAAAATGGAACCTATAACCTGACGATTTCCAATGTTTGTTTTTCAGTCTCTGATGAGATCAACATCCTTGTGGAAGATGAAGCCCCTCATGTGGAATTGCCACCAGACCAATCGCTTTGCGATGGAGAAACAATATTGTTAATCCCGCCTTTTATAGTTGGCGATTTTCAATGGCAGGACGGAACTTTTGATGAAACATATCTTGTATCACAGCCTGGATGGTATTCACTAACGATCACAAATGAATGTGGACAGGGATCGGACTCGATGTTAGTAGAATATGTTAGTGCCCCTCCTGTGCCTCAATTAGGACCGGATATTTCTTTATGTCCTGGCACCGACGCTGTTCTTTATGCGGATGATGTATTGATACCTCATGTATGGCAGGATGGATCTGTTGCTGATTCTTTGATCGTTACTGCTGCAGGAGATTATATTCTCCAGTATTCCAATTCGTGTGGCCTGACATCTGATACAGTGACCGTCACCATGAATGGAAATGCACCTGTTGTTATGTTGCCGGCGGATACAACTTTATGTGAAGGTGAGGCAATGATGATTTCGTCAGGAATTAGTGGAGTGACATATCTATGGAATGATGGAACCGTATTTCCAAATCTTACGGTTACTGGTCCGGGAACCTATAGCATTACAGTAAGTAATGGGTGTGGCGCAGACCAGGATACAATAATTATTGCTGATGGTGGATTACGACCGACTGTTTTATTAGGCCCTGATATCAGTTTTTGTGAAGGTGAGTCTGTACTCATTTTGCCTGTTTCAACAGAGGTAAGTGCATGGCTTTGGCAGGATGGATCTGTGGGTAATACCTACTTAGCCATTCAATCTGATACGATCGATGTTCAGGTAACAAATCAGTGTGGACTAAGTTATGACACATTGATCGTTACGATACTTCCTTCAACTCCGACATTTGAGCTTGGCGGCGATACTTCGATTTGTGCGGGAGAATCTATCGTATTGGAAATTGGAATTCCAAATATAGATATACTATGGTCGGATGGATCGAGCCTGAGTGCACTAACGATTACTGCACCAGGTATTTATTTTGCAGACATATCAAATGGGTGTGGAGTTGCATCTGATAGTATTGAAGTTTCATTACTGCCTGATGTTCCTTTACTGGATCTTGGTAATGACCAGTCACTCTGTATTGGTGAAGTCATTACAATTGATCCGGGTATTCCGGATGTATCATATCTGTGGCATGATGGCTCAACGAATGTTAGTTATCAGTCTACCCAACAGGAAATAATTATTCTGGCGATCACAAATTCATGTGGCACATCAACGGATACTCTTGAAGTGATAGAGAGTACACAGGGTCCACAACTGGAATTAGGACCTGACATAAAAGTGTGTGAAGGAGAAACTGTGACAATAGCATCTGGAATTTCAGGTGTTGATTTTTTGTGGCATGATAATTCGATCCTGGATCATTTCATTACAACTGTTTCTGGTACGTTCATCCTCGAGGTCAGTAACAATTGTGGGAGTGACAGTGATACAGTAGATGTAGATATTAGTGGTGTGTCACCTTCAACGCAACTGGGGAACGATACGCTGTTGTGTGATGGAGAGGTCTTTGTGCTGCTTGCTTCAACAGATCCGGATGTGGATATTTTATGGAATGATGGGTCGCAGAATGTTACGTATACAGTGAGTCAGGAAGGAACCTACATTCTGACACAAACGAATGTATGTGGTCAGTCGGCAGATAGTATATCAATTGAATACTTGTCGGCACCTTCTTCCTTTTACCTGGGTAATGATACAATACTTTGTCCCGGTGAATCAGTAGTACTTGCTTCTCCGTCTGTACCGGATCAGCTTGAATGGCAGGATGGTAGTACAGGAATGACATTTCTTGTTGATGCTGCTGGTGTGTATCAACTTACCATTAGCAACGCATGTGGTGAAGAGTCAGATGATGTTCAGGTTTCTTTTGATACACGTGTGGCTGAGGTTGACCTGGGTGCTGATGTGGAATGGTGTGAAGGTGATGTGATTCTACTTGATGCCTCACAGATTTTTGTAGCAGAATATTCCTGGAGTACGGGATCAGAAGAGGAAAAAATTACCATTACCACGCCCGGAGTGTATGCTGTTTCTGTTATGGCTCCATGCAGTATAGATGCGGATGAAGTAGAAATTATTCCGGGGGATGATTGTGACCAGGAAATTGGAATGTATTTGCCAAATGTCTTTTCACCAAATGATGATGGTATAAATGATGTATTTGAATTGCGGATGGGTTCAGATATTGAGATGGTTTCGAGTGCCGGAGCTATTTATGACCGGTGGGGTAATGAAGTCTTTGTTTCGGATGCCCTTCCATTTTCGTGGAATGGAAAGTTTCAGGGAAGTGATGTAATGCCGGGAGTGTATGTGTATTTGATTAAAGTAAAATATTTGGATGGGGTAGAGGAGGAAGAGGAAGTATTGCAAGGAGATGTGACCTTAGTGAGATAGAAACGTGAATTTCCAAATGATAAATGATAATTGAAAAACAAGCACAAGACGAATCAATCGAATTGTTTATAAAGCCTGACCGTCTCCTGGATAAATGTGTTTGCAACGGGACCTTCGAAATACGGGTAGTCAAGCATAGATGGTAACAGACTGGTTATGAAGAAGTCATGGGGTAAATTTCCATTTATAAAAATTGCGGTAAAAATTTTTGTAGATAATCAACGAGTTGTGATGTGTAGCCGTTATAGAAACGGTTAGAGCGGAGATTAATGGATATTATACTGTTAGTAAGTTAACTATATATTATTAAAATAAATATGTCACTGGAAAACTCCAATTACAATTGGAAGGTCGCTGCCATTACCTCATTCGTATCTTACTGATGCATTCCCCAAAAATAATTTAGTCCTAAACCCTAAATGCTGAAATGGAAAACAACGACAAACCGGTTAATGAAAATACATTTCATAAAATCCGTTCCGCTCTCGGTGCGCTGAAGATCACAACAGAGAAAGAAGAAACTATGTCCGTATTAGTTGATCAGCTTCTTCAAATAAATTCTGCCATGGAATCTATTTATAAAGCTGTATCCATTGCCAGCCCCGCTTTTATGCATAGCGGTATTCAGGTGAATGCTGACAATAAACCTGATGCAGAAACATCTCGTCTTCTTGCTTCCCATACAAGCCATCTCACCGCCCATGACCAGCATCTGGCAGCGCATGATGATCATCTGATCACATTATCTGAACGGATAAATATGCTGAATAGAACATAAGCGAATTTCTTCTAAATTAATTAGCGTTAATTAGTGAAATTAGCGGCAATTAACAATAGCCACTAATTACGCTGATCACACTGAAATATTTTTTCAGAATACTGAATGGATTCGACAAGCTCACCACAAGTACTGAATGGATTCGACAAGCTCACCACAAGTACCGAATACTATTTTTAAAGAATACTGAATACTGAATATTGGCGTTACTTCACAACGGTCACCTTCAGATACGTCGCAGGTATCGAAGTAGCCTGTCCATCCTTCAGCGTATTTTGTTGCACAAATAAACTCTCCAGTTCACGGTGCAGATCTTCACCCTTTCCATCTTTTTCAGCAGCTTCAAAAGCATTCATGGTAGGACCATAATACTTTCTGAAGTTGTCCACAAATTCTGCAGGTGAATACGGCGCATTAAACGTAAATGTCTCTCTGCTAAAAGAAATATTTACTTTTGGAATACCCGCATTGCCAAAACGCTCGATCACATTTTCTTCAACACCCCATGTCATCGGGCTAATAAATCCATCAGGGGGTGGAGGTGTATACGCAGAACTGATCTTAAGAATTTGCGCAACCAAAGTGGGGTCACCAGGTATCCAGTTACCCATCACGATTTTTCCACCAGGCTTAGTCACACGCACCATTTCACTGGCGGCATCAAATGGCCTTGGAGCAAACATGGCGCCGAATATGGTGACGACCAGATCAAATGAATTATCTGCCACACCTTGCAGATCCATGGCGTCACCTTCGAAAAATGTACAATTGGTGAGCCCTGCCTCCTTCGCTCGTTTATTGCCAGCTTCGACCAGGTTACGGGCGATATCAATACCTGTTACATCAGCACCAAGCTGAGCTTCGGGAATAGCTGTCGTGCCATCCCCACATCCCAGGTCAAGGACGTTCATGCCGGGTGTAATATTCAATTTTGAAACTAGTTCTACGCCACTTTCGCGCATGGTTTCTGCGAGACGGGTGAAGTCACCCTTCTCCCATAATGCTTTGTTAGGATTCATAAATTATTGAGGTTTTTTAGAGGCGCAAACTTACGGCGATGATTCAGAAATGTTTCCTTATTCAGATGCGCGGAAGTAATAATGAAATCTTAATTTATTTGAAAATTGTAGTTTCATGAGATCAAGCAACATGTAAATTATAAGTAACGTAGCTCAAAAATTTAGTAAATGGTAGTTCATAAAGAATTTGCGGCAGAAGCGATAAGGATACTTTCATCCGATCCTAATGTCATTGGACTTGCGGCTGCCGGCTCATGGCTCTCCAATGAACTGGATGTATATTCGGACCTCGATCTTATCCTTGTAACAAAAGAAAAAGTTTCTGATGATCGTTCCAAAATGATTGGATATGCCAGCCGTCTTGGGGATTATCTCTCAGGCTTTACCGGCGAACATGTAGGTGAACCACGACTGCTGATTTGCCTGTATGATAACCCACTCCTGCATGTCGATATAAAATTTTTAACCCTTGATGAATTTTATAAACACATTGAGATGCCAGTGATCCTTCTGGATACGAATGATCAGTTAAAAAATATCCTGGACCACGTAACACCAAAATTTCCATCACCTGAGTTTCAATGGATCGAAGACCGCTTCTGGGCATGGATACATTATACGCTTCTGAAAATTGGACGTGGTGAATATCTGGAGGCGTTTGACTGTTTCGCCTTTTTAAGGTCCCTGGTGTTTGGACCTCTTATCCATATAAAAAATGGAAACCTCCCGCGTGGGGTGAGACGTGTAGAAACCAACCTGGACATCGATGATTTTTTCAAATTGAAACGCACCATTCCTGCCTATGATCGACAGGAGTTGTTGGATACATTAAAATATTGCGTGCTGCTCTATCGTGAACTTCGGACCATTTTGTATGATGACAAGGTCGTCCTGAAAAAGCAAACAGAGCTAAGGGTAATGTTGTATTTTGAAGAAATCGAGAAAAAATAGTGTCCCGTATTCCGTATTCAGTTTTAATTAGTGATAATTAGTGTGATTAGCGGCAAGTTAATCTAGTTACTCACTACTCTCGGCGAACGCAGATTATTATGATGATTACTTGTGGTGAGATTTGTCGAACCATGATGTAATAAGATTCGATCCCCCTTAGGGCCCTTGCTCCCGTAATCCTGTGCTCCCGTGATCCTGTGCTCCCAACCTCCCTCTTCTTTCTTACATTTACCACTTAATCCATCGACCAAATGTCAGGTATTAAAGTAAGCGTATTCCACGGCGAAGCCTTCGACGTCCCGGCCGACGTACTCATCGTCAAATACGGGAAGACCAGCTATGGCCTGGAAAAAATCGTCGAACTGGAATTCATGCGCAAAGGCGCACCTATCACAGATAAAATCCCCTCAGAGGTAGGCAAATATTTCCTGACCGAAAGCAGGTCCATTACAAAAACCCCGCACATCGTCTTCATCGGCATCGAACCCATGGAAGATTTTGGCTACCAGGAAATACGCGAATATGGAAAAAACGCGATGTCCGCGCTCAAGGCAAGCGGCCAATCAATTAAAACTGTCCTGATGACCATCCAGGGTCCACGGCTTGGCCTCGATGAAAATGAAGCATTCAGCTGCCAGATCGCGGGAATCCACGACGCGATTGCCGCAAATAACTATCCATCATCTCTTACTGAAATTATTTTTGTGGAAAGAAGTGCCACCACCGCATCTATTCTTCAAAATTTAATTCAGAAATTATTCCCCACAGGTGAAATCCCCACAACATCCAATAGCGGCGTACACGAATTATCCAAAGACACATCAGAAACTCTGAAGTCTGTCGGCATAAAATCAGAAAGTAAAATAACCATCTTCGTCGCCATGCCCTTCGCAACCGCATTTGATGATTGTTTTCATTACGGCATCCAGGGCGCTGTCAATTCATTCGGGTACTTATGCGAACGAGCTGACCTCAATTCTTTCACAGGTGATGTGATGGAATTTGTAAAAGAGCGTATCGCTAATTCCGACTTTGTTATCGCCGACCTCACGACAGCAAATCCAAATGTCTATCTCGAAGTTGGATACGCATGGGGCTTAAATAAGAAGACAGTTCTCCTGATCAAGGATGCCAACGAACTGGAATTCGATACCAGAGGACAACGATGTTTGCAGTACACTACAATTAAAGACCTGGAGAATAAACTGAAGAATGAACTGGCAAGCCTGAAGTTATAAAAAGGAGAATATCATCTCATTTTTAAATTTGATCCTGATTAAACTTAATCGATCCTGATATATCTGCGTTCCCTGCGTTTTGTGAGCCATCGAGCTTATTGATATTTTCAAACAACAGGTAATGTTGGTCACGAAATATTTTTTCCATACGCCTCTTAACCGGTAGTAGAGATTTAATGTGTATTTCTTCAAACACAATGGATCCATTCGCAGCTTCCTGGATATCAAATATCACATCAACCTCGGTTATATTCATCACCCGCACCTGCATCCGGATATGTCCTTTTTCACGACTCCCATAGATTGTAGCAAGGTAGGTAAATGACAATGGAATAAAACCAAAACGCAATGTTTCATACACCCTGTATTTATGCATCCCCTTCTTTTTCATCTTCGTGATCACCGGGTGGACCGATACAAACTTGGTCATATCACTTAGGTACTCATAGATCGTCCCGGGTGTCTGGTTGATTTTATATTTCAGAATCATGCGCGGCTTGGTTTGGGTATTATTTGTTTGCTCCGTAAAACTACCATCAACCGGTCCTGATACCGTTCAGAAATGAGTAAAACGATGTTCCCGGCTAGTTAAGGGTAAAGAAAGCCTTCCAGGTGTCAACAAAAATGGTTGTATTTGCATTAACAGACTTTACAGGTTTCTTAAAGCCAAAAAAAGCCTTGCACACCATCATTAAATTACCTTTGAGCTATGAGTCAAGAAGTTGAAACCCTGAGGTTAGAAAATCTGTACAAGTACCAAATTCTCGATACGCCACACGACGGTGCATTTGACGAAATTACTTCATTGGCGACCAAGATTTTTAATGTACCTATTGCTATAATTTCACTGGTGGATCACGACCGGATCTGGTTTAAATCCACGTATGGACTCGATGTTGAACAGATTCCAAAAAATCCGGGTCTGTGTAGCTCTGCGATCATGTCTGACGATGTTTATGTTGTCGAAGACGCAAGAAAGGATCCGCGTACCATGTCCAATCCACTTGTCGCAGGGATTATGGGCCTTCAATTTTATGCCGCATCTCCTTTAAAATCACTGGAAGGATACAATCTGGGTACACTTTGTATCATTGATGTGAAGCCTCGTCAACTGGACGCAAGAGAATCTTCCATGCTTCATCAGCTATCACGGATCGTAATGGATCAGATCGATCTTAAGCTCCAGGCTCGTTTGCTGGTGAAAGAAATGCAGGAAACGATATCTGGTAATTCACCACGACTTATCTAATACATACGTGGTTTGAATGATTCTATTTCAGGGAGTTTTGACTGTCTGAAATATATATGTCATGAACAGGCAGACCCATTTCATGTTTATCATGATGGCCTTTCCTGCCCACATGAAAAAAAATATACCAGACCACGTTACCCACCGCCATGCAAAAAAGCAATTGCGTAAAGACTTGTTCATCTCCGGTCTGGCAATCATTAGTGTCGCGATCGGACTGTATGATCTGACACATGATCGCACCAGCACACGGTTTACATGGTATGACATTGTCGACCTGGTCATCGTTGCCATATTTATTATTGATTTTGTATGGAGCGCCATCGGTAGTGGAGACTGGAAAGCATATGTGAAGCGTAACTGGTATGAAATCCCTTCACTGATTCCGATCACAGGAAACATGGTATTTGGTGCTCAAGCCATACCACTCCTGCGTAGTCTGCGCTTGGTGAGGTTGGTGCGCGTGATCCGTTTATTGAGGGTCATTGGTGCAGCAACAAGATTAAAAACATTCTGGGCTTCCGCATTCCGTATTGCCCGACGTGCACATATTGATGTGCTGGCAGCGGTTGCTGCTGTACTGATCATTGCAGCCGCGGGTATTATGTGGTTGATCGAAGCTGACGCGAATGCCAACTTTGTGAGTATGGGTGACTCTCTATGGTGGGCTGTCAATATGTTTACCAATGTAGCTTATGTAGAATTCCATCCGGCAACCCTTGGAGGTCGCATCGTTGCCATGATCCTTGAGTTCACCGGAATAGCATTTATTGGTCTTTTTACTGCAAGTCTGGCGGGAGCTTTATTGACTGATAAACCTGAAGAAGAGATGGATCTGCCGCCTGTGGAGTGATATTTGTATACTATATTGATTAATAGGCTTCTAATCCTCATTTTTCTACCAGTACATCACAACTTTTTACCTTTGAAAGCATTTCAAATGTTTCCACGTAACTTATACAAGTCACATTGAATCGTTATGCCCGCAAGTCACTCAAGTTCCTGCTATGGCTTGTCGGCATAATTATAGTGCTGGTCGGTTTAACCCTTCTATTGATCCAGACAGCCTTCGTCCAGAAGATTGCAAAAAATAAGATCGTTTCCTTTCTCGAGAAGAAAATTCAAACTCCTGTTTCAATCGACAGGTTAACGGTTGATTTCCCAAAACGCATTGTCCTGGAAGGCGTGTATTTTGAAGACCAGGAAGGCGATACACTATTAGCAGGTGATACGCTGAAAGTGGATATCAGTATGTGGAAACTACTCGATCGCCAGATAGAAATTGTTGAGATCGATCTGCGTGGCATTAATTCATACGTTAAGCGAACGCTTCCTGACAGCGCGTTCAGTTTTGATTACATTCTCAAAGCGTTCATATCAGATAAAACAAAAGAAGTTGATACAACCGGTGCGATGCGTTTTTCTGTAAGCAAAATAAATCTTGACCGGATCAACCTGAAGTATTTAGATGATGTGGTTGGAAATGATGTGTCCGTTTATATAAATCACTTTGACACAAAGATCACTGATTTTGATCTCGAGAACCAGGAATTCAATATTCCAAAAATAAAACTAGCGGGAGTTGTTGCCAGCATGAAGCAGACCAAAGCTCTGGCACATGAAACTGTAACTACCGACACGCTTAATATGGATCCGGGCTACATGTATCCCGAAATCAAATCAGAAGAAATAGATATTTCTGACATCCATATCACGTACGCTAATACAGTCAATGCAATTGATTCTAAAGTGGATCTTGATAGTTTGTTGATTAAGTTTAACAAGCTTGATCTGCGCAACCAGGATATTGATGTCAAACTATTACAGCTCAAGAGAACGCAAGGATTTTTTGCATTAGGTGAAAGGGCACAAAAGGCTGTCGAAGCGACCGCGACAGAAGTGGTCACCGCTTTTGAAAAGGGATGGACAATTAACCTGGATAAGCTGGATGTGCAGGATGTTGATTACAAATTTGATGACGTAACAGAAAAGCATCAACCCATTGGAATCGATTACAAACATCTTAATCTGAAAGACCTGTATGTTGATGCCACGGACTTTATCTATAATCCGGATACACTGTATGGCAGAATAAACCAGATAACGGTTACAGATACCAGTGGGTTGTTTTTGAAAAATTTCCGCGCGAATGTTTTTTATGGTGATAATACGATGCACCTGCAGGATGTCCTTTTTGAAACACCTCAAACATTAATCCGTGACCAGGTTGAATTACATTACCCCTCCATTGATAGTATTGCTAAAGATCCGGGCGTTCTGAATATCACGGCTCACCTGGTGGATTCAAGAATTGCAGTCAAAGACCTGATCTTGTTTGCACCTGTCTTAGCCAACCAGGATCCCTTCCGGAAAAACAGGAATGCTGTGATCCTGGTAGATGGACAGATTGATGGTCCCATTCGTGATCTGACTTTTACTAACCTTACGGTCACTGGTCTTGGTCAGATACGTCTGAAAGGTTCCGGAACTATTACCGGATTACCTGACATCAACAAATCAACTTTTGATCTTCGGATCGAAGATTTTTCAGCAACGAAGAATGATATTACTGGCTTTCTCCCTGCAGGAACGATTCCTTCCAACATCAGTTTGCCGGATCGTCTGCAACTGAGAGGCAGCTTTGTGGGAACCATGACAAGTTTTACCACCAACATGAATGTGAATTCAAGTTATGGGTCAGCAAAGATCAATGGCACATTCAAAAATCTCTCGAGTAAAACAAGAGCATCATATAACGGTACGATTAGTACAGTCCAGTTTGATGCGGGTCGTTTGTTGCAAATGGAGGAAAAGCTTGGTAAAATAACATTCAACGGTACGATCAAAGGCACGGGTATGGATCCGAAGACTGCCAATGCAACTTTCAATGGAAAGATCTCTGATATACAATACAATGGTTACACATACCAAAATCTGACTGTGGATGGAAGCGCACACAACGGCGATATTGCGTTGACTGCCGATATGGTTGACCCGAATATTAATTTTGATCTCAAGGGTACTGCCAACCTGAATGGAAAATATCCAAAAGTCAACATGACGCTTAACCTGGACACGCTCAATCTTTTGCCCTTAAAGCTTAATGACAAAGACCTGAGCCTGAAGGGGCAGATCATAGCGGATCTGGAAACTGCAGATCCTGATTATTTGAATGGGACGATCAATATAGCCAATGCTGTAATCCGGCTGGACGATAAAAGGTATAAGTTGGATACGATCAGTATTGTCTCAGTGGCCACAGAGGGAGAAGATTCACTCCACATCTATTCAGAGTTATTGACTGCCCGGGTGAAGGGGAATTATAATTTGACCAAGGTATGGCCCGCCATGCAACACTCCATTGATAATTATTTTGACACCACGCCCGGAAGAGATTCGGTAATTGCTTATGGCCCACAGCAGCTGGAGTTTAATTTCCGCATAGTTCGATCCCCCTTAGTGGAGGAATTATTGCCTGATCTCACAGAGATGGAGGACGCTGTCATCGAAGGTAATTTTGATAGTACTACGGATCAGATTGTCGTCAAAGGAAGCGCACCACGGATGTTGTACAAAGATTTTGTGATCGAGGACTTTGGCATGAACATCAATACAGAAGGTAATGCGTTGAACTATGCTTTTACATTAGACCAGTTACGTAAAAAGGAAATCCAAATTCAAAATCTTTCCTTTTCCGGCAAAGCACAGAATGATATCCTTGATATTGACTTGCAGGTAAAAGATTCGGAGGAAACGGATGTGTACAGGATTGCGGGAAAAATGATTTCTGATGACAACCATTTTGATTTGAGTTTACTACCGGATGGCTTAGTACTCAACAAACAGTCCTGGAATGTCGCGCCAGACAATGCCATCCATTTCGGCTCCGAAGGTCTCATGGTGACCAATTTTAAAATATCAAATGCTGAACAATCTATGCTGGTCAATAGCAATCCTCAGCAAAATGATGCGCCTATGGATTTGAAATTTGAAGATTTTAAAATTGCTACGCTGACCCGAATGATCACGAAAGATTCATTATTGGCAGACGGCATCATCAATGGTGTCGCCAATGTGCGGAACCTGAAAACAAACCCTGTTTTTACAGCCGATCTCAATATTCAGGATTTTAGTTTTCATGGGGATACTGTAGGGAACATCGACATGAAAGTGAATAATGAAACAGCGGACACGTATGCTGCAGAGATTAACCTCACCGGTTACGGAAATGATGTTAAGATGAAGGGTTCTTACTTCGTTTCAGGTGAAACAAGCCTTTATGACCTGAAGG
>JANPKZ010000080.1:0-2505 GCA_031426295.1 Saprospiraceae bacterium | reverse complement strand
CGAGTGCACAACGTTGGAATGGCCTCAGTTTAAAGTATTCAAACCCGGAGAAAAAGGAACAATCAAAGCTGTCTTCGATAGTAAGGATAAAGAGGCAAGTGAGACCACGGATGTTGAGATCATTCTGAAACAGGATGATCCGAAAACAAAAAACCCGGTTGTCTATGTCGTCAAATACAAGTTTATACTCGTTAAATAACTAACAACTAAAACGTAATTATCTGCTGGAACAGATTTTGTTCTACACAGATTGTCGCAGGATTATTGAAAATAGAATAAACGCAGATTTGATTACGTATCAGATCTGCGTTTATCTTTAGAAGATGTCACTCTGAAATCAGCGTTTTCATTTGATCTTTATAGTATGGACCTATCTGTTCTCATCGAACAAATTGCTGCACAGGATTGGATCGAGTGGACTGGATTGATCACTGGTGTGATATATGTTATTCTCGCCACGTACGAAAAGCCTTCGTGCTGGTTATTCGGCATCATAAGTTCAGCAGCCATTGCATGGAAAAGTTTTTTTGAATACAAACTCATGGCTGATGGATTCCTACAGGCCTTTTATATCATAATGGGTTTAATTGGTCTCTGGCAATGGGTGATAGGCAGGACAGGCAACAATCCTAAGGCTATTGTGACGTCTCCCTTAATGTATCATGTGATTGCAGTGGCTTCGTGCTTAATTTTGAGCGATCCACTGTCATATTTTCTGGTTGAATATTTGGGTGCAAAGTATGGGTATCTGGATACTGTTTTTACCCTGGGTTCTATCTGGGCTACGATCCTGCTTGTACGGAAAGACCTGCACAATTGGATCTATTGGATCGTACTTGATTTTATGTTGATCTTTCTGTATTTCGTGAGCCAGGCATACTTGTTTTCTGCGCTGTTTGTAATTTATACTGTTATTTCTTTTGTAGCGTACCGTCAGTGGAGTCACTCTAAAAGACACGGAGAACACGGAGTCTACTCCACGGAGAGCACAGAGCATACCAGACGTAAACAATTATAAAGTTGTGATAAGTAACTCCGTGTTCTCCGTGGAGTAGGCTCCGTGTTCTCCGTGTAATCTATATTTAGTACATGAAATTCTTCGTAGACCCCGACATTGCCAAAGCCGAAACCATCCATACCGATGTATATCTGAGTGATGCCATCTTCGAACAAACCAAAGAATCCATTTTTGCAAGATCCTGGCAGTTCGTCGGTGATACGGATGGTATAAAAAATCCTGGAGATGTGTATCCCTTTACGCTTTTGCCAGGTCATCTCAACGAACCACTATTATTATCTCGTGATCAGTCAGGAAAAATTAATAGCCTGTCTAATGTCTGCACACACCGTGGTAATCTTATTGCGGAAAAGGCATGCAATCTCCATCATCTCCAATGCAGATATCATGGCCGCCGTTTTCATCTCGATGGACGATTTATATTCATGCCCGAATTCAAGGAAGTGGAAAACTTTCCCACTGAACGTGACAACCTTCATGTGCTGCCAGTTTTTCAATGGGGCAAGTGGTTATTCACTACCCTTGGAAATTTGAATCCGGAAGCTTACCTGAAAGAAATGATTGATCGATTACACTGGTTGCCTCTGGAAGAATTCCATTTCCGGCATGACTTGTCTAACGATTATGAAGTAGATGCCAACTGGGCTTTATATTGCGAAAATTATCTGGAAGGATTTCATATTCCCTTCATTCATGGCAGCCTGAATGATGTCATTGATTATGGTACCTACACAACAGAACTTTTTCCATATTCCAGCCTGCAAGTTGGGCTCGCAAAAGATAGTGACGTTAGTTTTGATCTTCCGGCAACATCTGCAGATTATGGTAAAAATGTTGCAGGTTATTATTTCTGGATTTTTCCTAACATGATGTTCAACTTCTATCCGTGGGGATTATCTATCAATATAGTAAAGCCTGTCGCTGTCAACAAAACAGTTATTTCCTTCCTGTCCTATGTGTGGGATGAAACGAAGCTCAGTGAAGGTGCTGGTTCTGATTTGTTCAGGGTGGAGATGGAAGATGAAGAAGTAGTGAAGACGGTTCAAAAAGGTGTACAGTCGAGATTCTATACCCACGGGCGGTATTCTGTTACGCGCGAGCAAGGCACACACCATTTTCATAGACTACTGGCTCAGCATCTCTCCCAATGAAAGTCAAAAAGGATCTTCAGTTTTGACGTAATTTTGGTTTTCTAAAATTCCTGGTATGATATATTTTAAAAGTATTCTGATTATTCTCTGTGTGGCATTGGTATCATTTGAAGTGACAGCTCAAAAAGTAGTGCTTCCACGTAATGAATCAGATCAGGATCTTACTCTCGCAGCTTTTGTCAAAGAACTTATTATTGCTATTGAAAAGCACGATGCAAAATGGATCTACAGCAAGCTTGACGAGGATGTGATTAGCACCTATGGTGATGAACAAACCGTCGATGTGTTCAAGACCTATTGGGATATAGAAGGTGATTCCACTAATTTTTGGGCATA
>JANPKZ010000079.1:0-4496 GCA_031426295.1 Saprospiraceae bacterium | reverse complement strand
TTTATCAAAGCAGCCAATGAAAACCACCCCGGATACAAGACACTTACCGGTATGGGCAATGAAGGATATTTCCACGGCGATGGTAATGCATTTTATTTTACCAGTGTGCGTAAAGGAGGAAAAGTATACAATCTCAAAGTGAAGATTACGCCAACAACTTCACTCGATGCCTTTAATGCCACTGCAAAACGGATTGCGGAGAATATGTAACAACATACTACGATCGCTTCAATACAGGATCGTCAGGCATTTCGTGAATTTCATTCATAGGTATTCCTCATTTTTAGGGTTACGTGTACCAACTCCGATCCCTCAATTCATCTATCACATGACCTGATGAGATTCATCTTTCCGATTCTCCTTTAACTCGGCACGTCTATGATGAAGCTCAGGCTGCATGATTCTGCATTCGGTCCGATTGCTACGCCCTGTGGAGATTCCAATATTGGTGAGGTATAAGATTATAGCATGAATATAAGTGAAGATGTTACGGGTGTAAAAGATGATCTATTATTAAAAAACCTGATCGTGTATCCGAACCCTATAGAGGATAAATTATTTGTTGAGATGCCGGGAAATGAAAGTCAGTTGCAGCTAGAGGTGATTGATATTTTTGGAACGAGAATTTATCAGTCAACTTTAGAGGAAAAAATTAAGATTGATACAAGGACGTTTGTCCCGGGTATTTATTTGATCAGACTTGAGGATGGATTGTCCAGGATGTTTGTCAAAGTCAATTAGGGTGAGGTATAACCGTTAGCGAAACGGTTGCAAGGATTTATTATGTTATATTCTACATAATCAGACGATTACATATAATCGTAAAATAATTGTCATAGTATGTTTAAAACTTATTATGAACGGTGGGTGGCGGTCTTTTTTGAATTTGATTCTACAGATATGTCGCACCGCCGATGCTAATATCTTAGTCTCACTTCTCTCACTCTCTCACTTCTCTCACTCTCTCACTTCTCTTACCTTTACAACCATGTCATCAGCATACATCAAAGGCATCGGCTTCCACGTCCCTGAAAACATCGTCACCAATAACGACCTCACCCGCCATATGGACACCACTGACGAATGGATCCAGGAACGCACCGGCATCAAAGAACGTCGGTACGCCACACGCCACAGAGAACCTCCATCCGTCCTCGGCACACGCGCTGCAGAAAAAGCATTGAAGAACGCAGGCATGAACGCTGATGAACTTGATTGCATCATCTTCGCCACGCTGAGTTCCGATTATTATTTTCCGGGCTGTGGTGTCTTATTGCAACGTCAACTCGGAATCAATAAAAAGGAAATCCCCGCACTCGACGTGCGTAATCAATGCAGTGGTTTTGTTTATGGCATCACCATCGCTGATGCATTTATAAGAAGCGGCTTGTATAAAAACATTCTTCTCGTGGGTGCTGAAGTACATTCCATGGGCCTTGACTATTCCACACAAGGACGCAATGTCACTGTCATCTTTGGCGACGGTGCAGGTGCTGTCATCATTGGCGCTACTGATGAACCAGGTCGTGGTATCCTGGCAACGGCATTACATGCAGATGGTGAATTCGCTGAAGAACTGGCCATGATCAATCCAGGATCACATAGCGGTGCACATGCCCCTAATCCATCTGTCTTTGGGTATGAACCAGCAGAATATGGACAAACATTTATAAGTCCAAAGATGCTGACAGATGGAATGTTATTTCCCAACATGAATGGTCAGCTTGTATTCAAACATGCGGTGGCAAAATTTCCTGAAGTGATCGGTGAAGTATTAGCAAAAGCTGGTTTACAAAAATCCGACATCAATCTTCTCATCTGTCATCAGGCCAACCTGCGCATAAGCCAGTTTGTACAAAAGACGATGGGACTGCGTGATGACCAGGTATGGAATAATATCCAGAAGTATGGCAACACTACTGCAGCTTCGATACCAATTGCGTTATCAGAGGCTTACGAAGCGGGCATGGTGAAGAAAGGCGACCTCGTATGCCTCGCAGCATTTGGCAGCGGCTTTACGTGGGGAGCAGCACTGTTACGCTGGTAAAAAAATAAAGACGGATATTCGCAGCCATGAAAGTGGACATACTATTTATCACAGCCCATCCCGATGATGTCGAACTCTGTTGCGCAGGGACCATTTTCAGTCACCATGCTGCAGGAGCAAGTATTGGTATCGTTGACCTGACAGCAGGCGAATTAGGTACCCGCGGAAATGCAGCATTGCGAGCCGAAGAAGCAGCAATGGCATCAAAGATCATGAACATCGCATTCCGTGAAAATCTTGGATTGCGCGATGGATTTTTTGATCTGAGTGAATCAAATAAACTCCCCATCATACGGGCGATCAGAAGACACCAACCAGCGATCGTGATTACCAATGCGGTCCGCGACAGACATCCGGATCATGGCCGCGCTTCACAGTTAGTATCCGAGTCCTGCTTCCTTTCCGGCCTGCCTAAAATTGAAATGGAAGAAAATGGTGCCCTGCTGGCAGCATGGCGCCCCCGGCAGGTCTATCACATGATCCAGGACCACTATATTGCACCCGATATTTGCGTGGATATCACGCCGTACATGGATAAAAAACTGGAGGCAGTGATGGCATTCAAATCACAGTTTTATGATCCACTTTCAGCCGAACCGCATACCCCTATATCCGGTCTAGACTTTTTTGAATTTCTGAAAGCCAGAGCGCGCGAGATGGGCAGGCTGATAGGGGTGGAATATGCAGAAGGCTATACCATCTCAGGGCCGGTCAGCAAAAACAATCTACTCATGTGATTGTTGACACCCACTACCTCCCTCTTTATTTCCGATACTTACTCAATTGACAAACCTAAAAGCAATTTTTATATGAAAACATTTACATTAACCCTTCTTTTTCTCGCTTCTATTTTCACTGTTTCCGCCACCACCTGGACCATCGAGAATAATGGCTTTGTATTTTCACCCGTTACTCTCACAATTTTTGAAGGCGATACCGTGGTATTCAGCATCGATGGCATTCACAATGCGGTCGAAGTGAGTGAAGCAACGTGGAATAGTAATGGAACAACACCTCTTTCCGGAGGATTCGCAGTTGGATTTGGCGGTGGCACAGTATTGCCAGCCGATCTTGAATTAGGAACTAACTTCTACGTATGTCAGCCTCATGCAGGCGGCGGCATGAAAGGTCGTATCATCGTTCAGGCAACCACCTCTGTAGATGAAGGTCTTGGCCTTACCGTCATGAATGTATACCCAAATCCATCCAATGGAAAAGTATATGTCTCTCTTGACAAATCCATTGCAGGTCAAAACTTCAGTATCGATATATTCAACCTGCGCGGTGAAGTTGTTTATAAGACATCACGTACTGAATCCACTGACACAAAGGAATTTGATTTGACCACATTACCATCCGGCATCTACGTAATCCGGTTAGCAGGTGATGATACAACCTATCGCCGTAAGATCATTATCGAATAAGAACCAGGAGTTCATCAATAAAAAATGCAGAGCGAATCGCTCTGCATTTTTTATTTCACTTCAACTTTGCTCAGTGTCCGACCATAGCATCAGTTCCATCAATTAGATCAGATACATCAGCGGTTCAGCGTCTAGTATGCTTTCCTTTTCCCTTCCAAATATTCAGTATAGTCTAAAGACCCCAACCGAAATCTTGGAGCTATCCGGCTCTTACCCTGGATCCTGTTTTCAATTTTACAGAACATGGATGGAAGATGGTCTACCTTATAGACATCAGTGGAAGGTGTATGAAATGTATAAGCTTTGGAAAAATTGAATTGAGGATAATTTCCAATACTCACTTTTTCATATGTTGTATCAGCTTTTGGCAAAGCCAGGACATGGTAGTATGCAGCATCCGAAATTTGCGCATTCATGCACAAACTGGTTAATATGAAAATGATTGCGAAATAATATTTCATGTCTGTAAGACTCCCGTATTGAACGGTTCGATCGGGGCATTATTGGCAGCGGTAAGTGATTTGGAAATAAAATCACGTGTCTCACGCGGATCAATGATCGCATCCACCCACAATCTCGCAGCAGCATAATAGGGTGTTGTCTGTTCGTCGTATCTCGACTTGATCTGGTCAAACAGTTTTTTCTCCCCTTCCGGATCAGGCTTATGGCCTTTATTTTCCAATGACGATACCTGGATCTGTGTCAACACTTTGGCTGCCTGCGCACCACCCATCACTGCGATTTTAGCCGTTGGCCATGCAGCAATAAATCTGGGATCATACGCCTTCCCACACATTGCATAATTTCCCGCACCATAACTATTCCCTGCAATAATCGTAATCTTCGGCACGGTACTGTTAGCAACCGCATTGACCATCTTCGCGCCATCCTTGATAATGCCTCCATGTTCAGAACGTTTCCCTACCATAAATCCTGTCACATCGTGAATGAATATGAGGGGAATTTTCTTTTGATTACAATTCAAAATAAAACGTGTGGCTTTGTCTGCAGAATCTGAATAGATC
>JANPKZ010000078.1:0-7450 GCA_031426295.1 Saprospiraceae bacterium | reverse complement strand
CAATGCTGGACATCACCAGTACTACAAAAGGGTTACTGATCCCAAGAATGACATTCACTCAGAGAACTGCCATTAACACACCTGCATTAGGTCTTATGGTTTTCCAGACAAATGCTCAGGGTTCCAGTACAGCTGGTCTCTATTATTTTGATGGTTCGATCTGGAAACGTCTTGCACGATTAGATGAGATTGGTGGTAGCGGTGGAGGAACCGGTACATGGACCGCTGTCTCAGATGATCAATACAGCAATGTAACAGGCAATGTTGGGATTGGGACATCGGCGCCAACATCAAAGTTTCACCTTGTTGGGAATTTATTACATGTATCAGGTTCCTATACATTAAACCATCCTTCGGGCATACTGCAATTGCAAAACGCTGGTGTCAATAAAGCGTACTTCCAGCTCTCCGGAAATAATCTTCGTATGGGTACCAATTCAGGAAACACCGGAGGTAAAGTTATCGTGCGGATGAATGGAAATGAAAACCTGGTCGTAGATAGTACCGGATATGTTGGCATAGGCACGTCAACACCCGATAACAGATTACATGTGAAAGATGGGAATATAAAACTTGAAAATCCCGGTTCAAGTCAGTTTGGGCCTTTCATCACGAGCCTGGATGTGGAGATTAGTGCGGAAGATGAAAAGAAAGGGGGTGTTCAGTTTAAGCGCAATGGTTCTCAAATTGGACACATGTTTTATGTAGCAGATGCCGACCATCCGAATTACATTTCGATGAGCGCGGAAAATGCAAGCAAAAAAGATTTCCTGGTCAGTGGGAATGGCCGTGTGGGCGTAAATATGAACATGACCAATTTTACTCCTCTGGCACAATTTCAGATACGCGCTGCGGAGAACACGGATGCAATCGCCATGCATACGGCAATAGTTTCTGAATCACCTACGATTCAATTCTACAACACAAGTCTCGGTGGCCCCCAGGATAAAAAAGCATTTGTACAACTTGCAGATGGTGATGATCTCCGGATGGGAACAAACGGCGGCAATAGTACCGGAAAGCTTATCGTGCGAATGAACAGCAATGATATTGCTGCTTTTACTGATAATGGCAACCTGGGAATATCAACACTTACACCTGCTGCAAGACTTCATATTCTGAATGGTGCCGATGCTGATCCAAACCCATTTGTGGGTAATGGTTATATGTTGCTTGGAGATGTGGGTGCTACAAATATTGCAATTGACAACAATGAGATCATGGCACGCAATGGATTAAATCCAGGCAATCTGATCCTTCAGAATGATGGGGGTGATGTTCAGGTGGGTTCAAATGCACGATTATTTGTTGACAACAATGGCAATACGGGCCTTGGTACGAGTACGCCTTCAACCAAACTACAGATCATAGGGGGATCAGGTGCCAGCTTGTCAACTCACGGATATGCACAGTTTGGTCCGACCAATTCAACGAACCTTGTGCTGGACAATAATGAGATCATGGCACGTAATAATGGTGGAGGCAGTACCATGTACCTGAATCGATTGGGTGGAAATTTAGAAATAGGTGGTTATACTACGATCAATACCGGTGGCTCGGGTGAGGTTATGCGATTGACAGGTCTCAGCCCGGCACTTGGATTTAATCATGGAACAGATTATTCATTTATACAACAACAATATGATCGGTTTCTAATCGGTGTCAATGGAAATCCATTACAATTGGATGCCACACAAGTAGTCATAGGTGCTTACAATCCGGATGCTACCGAATTTAAACTTACAGTTGGCGGTAAGGTTGTTTGCGAAGAGGTTCGGGTTGAATTATTTGACAATTGGCCTGATTATGTTTTTGCAGAAAACTATGAGCTAAAACCGCTTAATGAATTAAAATCATTTATTCAGACAAATAACCATTTGCCTAACATCCCAACAGCAAGTGAGGTGGAGAAGAAAGGAATTGATATCGGTGATATGAATCGCAAACTTCTTGAGAAAGTAGAAGAGCTCACATTATATGTAATACAGCTTCAGGAACAGATTGATGAGCTGAAGAAAAGAGATTAGCAGGGAGCAAAGGGCAAAGGGCAAAGAGCATAGGGCATAGAGTATAGAGCAAAGGGCAAAGAGCATAGAGTGCGAGGCATAGATCATTTAACATTAATTATCTGGTTGACATGAATAACATACACAGCACAATTCCAATTATCTTTTTTTTGCTAAATGCATGGGTTGTAACCGGTCAACAATTTTTAGGGGAAAAAATAGTAATTCGTGATGCACAACTCACTAAAAAATTCAGTAGTGTTGAGGTGTACAGTTTGCCGGTAAAGGAGATGGCTGCTTATGCTAAACGGCGGCATTCCGGTTCGAATTTTGGAATCACCTTGGGAGGCGATAAATACGATTGGATCTTATCGGATAATAATCAGCTCAGGCCGGAATCGAAAATTACAACCTTAGTAAATGGTAAAATAGTACCAGTGAGTTTTGATCAGGCATGCAGGACTTTTATTGGGTATGACGCTAAACAAAATATGCCAGCTCGTCTGACAATAACTGAACGAACGTTTATGGCTCTGATTCCAAAAGAAAATGAAACCTATTATATCCAGCCTTTAAAAGACTTTATAAAAGGAAGTGACCCTGATTTATTTGTCTATTACAGGGATACAGATGTCCTTCATCCGGTTGCTGGTAGTTGTGGAGTAGTTACGAAAACTATTGCGCCAACTTCATTACACGAAAATGAAGAATCAATATGGCAAAGTGCAAAACATAGGGATCGCCGATCTTATAATTGCCTTGAGATAGAAGTTACTTTGGCGACGGATAACCGCATGTATAATGATTTTAATGCTGAACCCGAGGAGCTCATTGATTTTGTAGTGACCGTGCAAGCGCATGTGGAACATCATTACCTGTCTACATTTGATATTGACTTTTGGATCCAGGAATATTTCATAGTCACATCGATTTCAACAAATCCATGGGGGCAGGCACTCGAGGTAACTGAGTTGCAGGTTGATTTCAGTGATTGGGCATATGATCACTTTGATACAGAAGATATTGGACATGTTTGGACGGGTGGAAATGTACATGACGATGGTGATTTCAATGCCATCGGCTGGGCCAGTGTCGGAGGTGCATGTGATGACATAGGTGTCTATCCATGGGCGGTACTTGAGCGCGATGCTATCACAGATATTTCCAACCTGGCATTATTGCAAGCCCATGAATATGGCCATTTACTTGATGCTGATCATGAACCCGGCAGCGGGACCATTATGGAACCGAATCTTAGTGCCATAGAATGTTCTTGCTGGGATCCGGACAACATCGAAGAAATGTGGAGTTTTATTGAAGATGAAGGATGTATTGAAACGTGTGTCCAGTGTCCTGTTTCATACACGATCATCGACAAAATCGCATGGGGCAATTGGAGGTATTCTACCCAGGCATTTATCATCAGCAATGGAAGTTTCTTCAATGAAGCGGATGTACTGATGCAATCAGAAGGATATGTGAAACTCGTTCCGGGATTTTATGCTTCGAGTCTGAACGATCCAGCTGAAGGGGCAACGTTTGTGGGGAGAATTGCACCATGTGAGTAGAAAAGGAGAAAGGGAAAAAAGGAAGAAAGGAAGAAAGGAAGAAAGGAGGAAAGGACAAAATTGGAAATTGGAAATCAGATTTTTTTCTCTGCAACCTTTGCGACTCCGCGCCTCTGCGTGATAATATCGCCTAGTTTTTTTTCATTAGACTACATTCTAATAATGTATCAATTATGAATATCAGAATCTTCCTGGCCAGTTTTATTATGAGCATATCTGCAATGCAGCTTATATCGCAGGATATAGATGCTCCGAATAAAAATATGAATGTAAAAGAAGCAGGACCGGACAAAAATCATCATACGTGTAGCATGTCACTTCCATCAGAAGCTCGAGAACAATACCTTCAGTCTATTCAAAATGAGAATCAGTCTTCATCAAGGGATGGAACATTTAACCTGCCCGTTCAATTTCACTTGTTGAGGAGAACAAACGGTACCGGCGGCGCTACCGCAGCTCAGGTGGCGCAGGAACTTCAATGGGCGAATAACGAGTACTCTGCTTTAGAAGTGGAGTTTTTTCAATGTTCTCCTGCCCGAGACATTAATGATGACACCTATTTTAATACCACATTCCAGTTTGAATGGGATGATTACTGTGGCCAGACGAATGCAGAATACCTGATCGCGGGGCAAAACAATGTGGACGATGTCATCAATATATACTACGTGAATACGGATGGCTGGAACTGGTCATGTTTCCCATATCAACGGTCTGCACATTGTAAGGACTGGATCATCATGGATATCGATGATATAGGTAATGCCACGTTGCTCGCACATGAGTTAGGCCATTATTTCAATCTCCTGCATACGTTTGACGGATATGGTGATGGTGAAACAGAAAACGAGGAACACATTACACGCAATAGCAGCAATGAATGTTACAATTGCCCGACATATGGAGATTATCTCTGTGATACACCAGCGGATAACAATAGCTGGAATAATTCGTGCCAATGGGATGGCGACGGAGGTGACGGGTGCTCTAACCTCGACTTTTCTCCGAATGCAAATAACATTATGTCTTATTCTGATTGTCCGACAGTGTTCACCTCAGGGCAACATGCACGTATGACATATGCGATAACATCATTAAGAAACTACCTGGATTGCCCGTTCCTCTCTGGCTGTACAGCTAACAGGACGATATCGGCAACTCAAAATGGAACATTTGCATATCAGGCAAGTAACCAGATAACATCCACAGCACATATTACTCCAGGTATTAGCTCCGCGTATGATGCAGGGAATGTAGTCATACTGCAACCGGGCTTTTATGCGGAAGTGGGTACTTCGTTTGCTGCATTCCTCGATGGATGCTGGGGACCAGTGATCTGGCCCTGATGATATTTCAATTTTAAAATATTGATGACCCTGTCCCGGTAGTCATCATCTCTAAAAATTTCATGCCCTTTACAGAATTCCCTTTCTTATTAAGGCGGGGACTCCATACGGCGACTGCATATTGACCGGGAAGTAAAGCAATGATGCCTCCACCAATACCGCTTTTCCCTGGCAGACCAACTTTAAAAGTAAATTCACCAGCTTCATCATAGAAGCCGCAGGTCTGCATGACTGCATTAATGCGTTTTGCCATGCTGGAGGAAATAATTTGATTTTGATTGGTTACAAGTTTACCATGATTCGCCAGGAATAAAAATGTGGATGTTAGTTCAGCACATGTCATTTCGATCGAACATTGATGGTAGTACAGGTCGAGCACCCGGTCGATGTCATTTTCAATATTGCGGCTGGCCTTCATCATATTGATAAGGGCTGCATTCCGAAAACCAAGACGTAATTCTGATTTGGCAACAATGGGGTTAAACTGAATACTCGTCTGTGCGGCCAGTGTATTTACAAAATCAAGTAATACTTTTTTAGGATCGGGATACAGTGTACATAACATGTCGCATATCACGATGGCACCACTGTTTATAAGCGGATTTCGTGGTTTTCCATGTTCGTATTCGAGTTGCCATAATGAGTTGAAAGGGTTACCGGAAGGTTCTACGCCTACTCTCTTCCAGATATCATCACCCATCTGCTGGAAGGCAAGGGTTAATGACAATACTTTGGATATACTTTGAATGGAAAATTTTCTTTCGAAATCACCTACACCAAATTTCTTACCATCGATTGTGTGAAGATGAATTCCAAATTGGTCCGGAGGAATAGATGCTAATTCCGGGATGTAGGCTGCTACCTGTCCATCATCGGGAAGGTTGAGAACTTCATTGTATGTTTCTCGAAGGATTAGTTCGTAATCGATGTGCATGGGGCAAAGGTAAAGCTAAAGCTGAGGATGAGGCTAATGCTGAGGCGAAGGCGGAGGCGGAAGTTAAGCCTAAGAAATTTTCCCTTTCAAACCTCCCGGCGTTTTTAATCGCAACGTTTCGCAGAAGCAAAAGGAATATCGATCAAGGAACAAGGATTTTTGATTTTAGAAGTTAAACTATGGAGGAAAAGAAAGCGGAGTCAAAGGATACCTAAATTCAATTTATACATCCCTGCGTTTTAGCCACTATGTTTCGTAGAAACAATCAAATTAAAATGCAGGGAACGTTTATGGAGCAGCAACAATAAACGAGGGCACAGGAAGCACGAACAAGGAACAAGGAATTTAGAAGTTACCTATTCCTGAAAAACAACAGAGAAGCTCAAATAAAACAATCAAGGAACACAAAAAAATAAATCCCAATGACAAGCCTTTCAACTTTTAGTTTTTAGTTTATCTCTATCGTTTTTCCAGACAACAACTTCCACCCATCACTACGCCGTATCATCTTGCCTTCCTCACGAAATCGAACCGTATCATTAGTACCCGCTGTATCCGTCATAACGGATGTCACAAGACCCATATAGGAAGCTTCCTGATATGACACAGGCGTGACAACCAGACTATCCCATGTATGGTCAATCCCGGGAAACATCGGAGCCATAACTTTTAAAATTGCTACCACAGAATCATAACCAATAGCTCCGGAAAATCCGGGTGCAAACCATGAAAACTGTTCGGTCGAATCGAGGTATTTTAATTCGGCCAATAATCCATCACGCTCTATATCCGAATGATATTCCCTTAATGTGGATTCTACCTCAGCATGTACTTTTATTGCATCCTCTTCAGTCCACGTGCTTTCAGGTTTCTTACAAGCGACTAGTAGTAAGAAGATCATAAGGCAAAGAATCGATGTATTTTTCATTTCGTATGTTTTCTTAAAATTACATTTTGGCATTAACCCGTCAATACAATTTATAATCAAGTACTTTTAGTGCTCAAACAGGAGATCATGACCAGGGTATTAACAACGGTGATTACATGCCTCACTTGCATCTTGCAGATGGAAGGACAGACCATCCTGGTACAACCCTATCTCCAAAATGCCACAGAGACATCCATGGTGATCATGTGGGAAACCAACAATAATACCGAAACAAAACTGTATTACGGCACCAGCATTTCCCTGGATTTAGCTGCGCAGGGCTCAACGATTACTACTCTTGGGTCAACCATTCTTCATACTGTCAGCCTTTCAAATCTAGCTCCCGGCACAAGATATTATTACAAAGCACAAACCGGAAGCTGGGCATCTGCCGTGTATGATTTTGTCACCCCGCCACTACGCACAAGTGAAGAAGGAATGAATATCGTCCTGATGAGTGATATGCAAAAGGATGGCAGCAATCCAAACATCTTCAATAATCTTGTCAACAACAGCCTGCTACCATACATTACTGCCAACTATGGTACACCTCTCAGCGATCATCTCCAGATGGCAGTACTACCCGGTGATGTAGTGGAAGTGGGGAGCAACTATCTAGAATACAAAAACGATTTTTTCAACCCTGCTCAAAGCCTCTGGCAACATGT
>JANPKZ010000077.1:0-2742 GCA_031426295.1 Saprospiraceae bacterium | reverse complement strand
TTGTCAAGTTTTGGGATCATACCTTTGGAAATAATACCTGCGTGCTTTAAATTTTGGTATTCTTCCTTATTCATTACAGGAATTATAGAATCTTCCTCTTCCAAATTCCGGAGTACCCCATTTTTTTCAAAACAATACGTCAGACTGACTGCATAATGCTGCGCCATAGCAGATGCGATCACGGATGTCATCGTATCTGCATTGGTGTTTAACAATTGTCCATGGCCATCATGTGTGACAGGTGCGATAACAGGTACTATTTCAGAGTTTAATAATTGACTGAGTAATGTTGTATTGACATTATCGGGAATGACATCGCCCACCCGACCGAAATCAATTTGAGGGTGTACACGTTTTGTTGCTGTTAGCAAATTCCCATCTGCGCCGCTCAGACCCAGGGCATTGCAGGAATGTGACTGGAGTGACGCAACAATTGTTTTATTTACAAGACCCGCATATACCATCACTGCTACTTTCAATGTTTCACCATCAGTAATTCTTCGACCGTCAACCATGTTTTGGGGAATCCCTAATTTTTGCGCAAGTTCTGTAGCCAGTTTCCCCCCTCCATGGATCAATATTTTTTTGCCTTCAATGGCAGAAAATGCCTGGAGGAATGTTTCCAATGCATTCGGATCATCGATAATGTTCCCGCCGATCTTTATGATGTGTAGTTGCTCCACCTGGTTAGAAATTCTTTTCAAGAATATTTTTCAACACAGTCTGTGCAGCATACACACGGTTCTCTGCCTGCTGCATCACCAGTGAATGCGGACCATCCAGTAATTCATCACGCAGCTCTACATTCCTTCTTACCGGAAGGCAGTGCATAATGGACGCAGTGTTGGTCACATTCATTTTATGATGATCAAGCAGCCAGGTGTCATCTGCAGGCAAGATCTTTCCATACTCTTTATAGGCAGACCAGTTTTTGACATAGACAAAATCTGCATCAGCCAGTGCTTTTTGCTGATCATATTCTATTGTAGCTCCCTTTGTAAAGTCTTCGCACAGCTCATATCCTTCCGGATGCGTTATCGTGAGGTCATACCCACTTCCCAATGTCCACTCAGCAAATGAATTGGCTACAACCTGTGGAAGTGCTTTTACGTGAGGCGCCCATGTCAAAACGATCTTCGGTGCATTAGTTTTTTTGTGTTCCGCAATAGTCATCATGTCGGCAAGACTTTGTAATGGATGCAACGTTGCAGATTCCATACTGATCAATGGCACCTTGCTGTATTTCATAAACTGACGGAGCACCTGCTCGGAATAATCTGCCTCTTTATCGACCAGTGTCGGGAAATTCCGAACTGCAATTACATCACAATACAATCCAATGACCGCCGCAGCATCTTTGATATGTTCTACCGTGGTGCCATTCATGACAGCACCATCTTCCATCTCCAGTGCCCAGCCTTCGCTGCCGACATTCATGACCATGGTATTCATGCCCAGATTCATGGCTGCTTTTTGTGTGCTCA
This sequence comes from Saprospiraceae bacterium, assembly GCA_031426295.1. Taxonomy (GTDB): domain Bacteria; phylum Bacteroidota; class Bacteroidia; order Chitinophagales; family Saprospiraceae; genus Opimibacter. The sequence continues at coordinate 1,258 of JANPKZ010000077.1, read as the reverse complement.
AACGTGTCCTGAGACTGCTGTTGAAAAACAACATGCCTAAAGTCTTATGCTTTCCCAGGTCTGTAAAAGCATATGGATCTTTTTTAAGTGATAATGCATCCTGAATGAGACGGGGCACATCAGGTACATCCTTTACGGACGTGAAATATTTCATACTAATTCCTTTTGTGTAAGTGTGGCCTGAAATGCATCGATGAACGTATCGATCTCCTTTCTTGTAATGGCCAATGATGGAAGAATACGAATGGTATTTTTATTTGATGCAGATCCGGTAAAGATGAAATGTTTATACAACATTTCCTGGCGGATAGGAGCACAGGGTTCAATGAGTTCTATGCCCACCATCAATCCGAGGCCACGAACTTCTTTGATGTTTGGCAATCCTTTTAATTTTTCTTTCAGGTAGGCACCCATGATTAGAGCATTCTCCATGAGGTTTTCTTTTTCAATGACCTCCAGTACCGCGATCGCCGCTGTGCAGGCGAGGTAGCTACCACCAAACGTTGTGCCTAGCATTTCTTTCCGGGCATGTATGTTGGGACTGATCAGCACACCACCAACCGGAAATCCATTGCCCATTCCTTTGGCAACTGTTATGATGTCAGGCGTAATGCCCGAATATTGGTGCGCAAAGAATTTTCCACTTCGACCATACCCGGATTGAATTTCATCGAGGATCAGCAATGCACCTGTAGCACGGCACAATGAGGCTACTTTTTGTAAAAAATCATTTCCAGGTATCTGAACTCCATTTACACCTTGAATACCTTCTATGATAACGGCGCATGTTTGTTCATCGATTTCTTTTTCGAATGAATTGATATCGTTCAGTGGTAAGAAGACAATGTTGTTATTTTCATTGACCGGCGCGACGATGGATGGATTGTCTGTTGCTGATACTGCCAGGGAAGTTCTGCCATGGAAGGCACCTTTAAAGGCAATGATCTTTTTTCTGCCATTGTGAAAGGAAGCGAGTTTCAATGCGTTTTCATTAGCTTCTGCACCCGAATTGCATAAGAACAATTGATAATCAGGATAACCGGAAAGTCGTCCCAGTTTTTCTGCAAGCGTATGTTGCAATTCGATTTTTATGGAGTTGGAATAGAAGCCAATGTTTTGCAGTTGGGCAGTTAGTGCAGCTACATAATGCGGATGCGTATGTCCAATGGAAATGACGGCATGTCCTCCGTAAAGATCTAAATAGGTATTTCCCTGGTTGTCCCAAAGAGTTGATCCCAGCGCTTTGCTGATCTCAATA
>JANPKZ010000076.1:0-4112 GCA_031426295.1 Saprospiraceae bacterium | reverse complement strand
CTGGTCCATTCTTTAAAATGAGAAATGGTAAATGGTAATGCATCCGGCTCATCAGACGCCTCTGCTTCCGAGTACTGGTAACCGTCATACAAGGTCATAACAAACGCACCATCATCTTTGGATACATACATCCGGCCACGCTGTGCCGTCACTACATTCATCTGTCCACGATTGCGCTGAGCATCATCATAGACCATGACATCTTCGATCGTTTCTTTGTCCTTATGTTTTTTACCTACACGAATTGCATAGCCTTTAAAGTCTTCGTTAAAGATGCCGGGCTCAATACTTAATGTGGGCTTTTGATTTCGGATATCGTACAACCTCGATTGATATTTGAGGTTGGCTATCGGGATAATCGTATTGGAACAGTAAAATGAAAATAAGCCTACCAGTGTGCTCATAAAGAGCAGCGGAAGTAGTACCCTGAGTAATGAAACGCCCGCAGATTTAAAACTGGATAACTCGTATTGTTCGGCGAGATTACCTGTGACCATCACGGCTGCCAGCAAAACAGAAATAGGTAATGCAAGTGGGAACAGCGAAACTGATTTATAAAAGAACATTTCGAGTACGACAAGAGGCTCAATACCCTTGCCGAGGATGTCTTCAATAAATTTCCACAGGAATTGCATGATCAGCACAAAAAGGGCCATCATGAAGGATCCTATGAACGGAGGGATAAAACTGGTGACCAGCATCCTGTCGATCTGATACCCGAATTCATACCACCGTTTTTTCATAGTAAGGTTAACGCAGGATCTGCTCAAAAAATTAAGAATGGCAAAAGTAAGCATTAGTTGTCCGCCAACCAGAGGTGGGGATCAATCCAAAGAAAAGCTTTGGGGAATAGCTAACGGCCTAGAAATCAATCTTCAACGTAAGACTTGGCAGGATCGGCAGCTGGTCTACACGGGTGTACCTGACACGATCAAAGTAGAAGATATTGCCCCTGTTGTAAACGTTTGTCACGCTGGCCAGAACCTCAATTTTAAGGTGTTTGCGAAGTTCAAAGGTCTTTTTAAGTGACATATCCAGACGATGATAATCAGGAAGATGACCGCTATTGCGCTCCGCGCTATATATGATCCCAAGATCCGGATTGCCGGTCAGGACATCAGAATCTACCCCATCGAGGAGATTATATTGTCCATAAAATCCCTGCGTAAGTGTGAATGGAAATCCTGCTCCATAATTCCAGCGTGCACTGAACTCCCATGTGCGTCCTATGGAGAAATTACCCAACAGGTTCACATTATGGCGACGTTCGAAGTGTGTCGGATAAATCTGTTCTCCATCATCACGATTGACATACCCTAATGAATATGTGGCCCACAAATATGTTTTGGCAGTCTGGCGGCTAAAACTGACATCCACACCATATGCATTCCCCTTCTCAGCTTCGAAGTCAGGATCTTCAGCGGAAAGCTTATTCCTACTGATACCGATCAACTGGCTGAATTTTTTGTAATACCCTTCCAGGTTTATTTCCCAACCGGCATTCAGATCAAATTCAAAACCTCCAAGTGCATGCCATGCTTTTTGAAGTTTATCACTGGTAGGAGTTTGTGTGCCGGGTTCAAAAATTCGCTCCTCTGGTCCGGAAAGAAATCCGACAAACAAGTTGACGATGTCTTTTTCGTTAACCGTACTGATGAGATTTTGGGAATATTTACCTGCTGCAAATTTGATGCGGAAATTGTCTGAGAAATTACTCTTCAATGCTAACCTTGGCTCTATTGAAAATGTACCCAGTGAAGCATAAAATTGTGCGCGAATTCCAGGCTCAATAATGATCGCACCTGCTTTGTGACGCAGTGTCACATAACTTCCAACTTCAGTTGTGTTTTCATTTTGATCAAACGTAATTCCGACAAAATTTTTGAAAGCAAAATTTGTTGAAAAACCATTCAGGTCAAAACCATAACTGATCTGGTCCTTTTTTCCAAAATACGTGAAGTCTAATAAAGCATTAAAACCACCAATGCTGTTTGAGCGTGGTGCATCATCAGCTTCCTGCAGTTTGATGTTGTATTTAGAGTATGCAATCGTTCCGGAGATGATCAGGTTAGAAGATTGGGGTATTAATTTGAAATTAGCACCTCCCCCACCGGATGTCCAATCGAGGTTGGCAATATCCATCAGGTTCACACCATCTGAAAAACTAAATCCAAAAAGATCAAGCTTGCTACCACCTCCACTCAGAAATGACACTTTACCGTACAAGTCTGTGTAATTGTACGGAAGACCAAGTGTGTCATCGGTAGCATAATCATACAGCCTCGGAGAGGTCTTATCGAGATATGAATGTTTTCCTGTCAGCAGGAAAGAAGCACTTCCTTCTTTCGCAGGATCAAACGGGATGATTGGTCCTTCCAGCAGACCTTTCACCTGGAACGGACTGGCTGACACAAGGCCGCCAAACCTGGAACGGTCGCCTTCACGGGTCTTTAGATCCACGATAGCTGAGATACGTCCTCCGTATTCTGCACCAAAACCACCGGTAAGAACATCTGCAGATTTGATCGCTTCCGTTTCGAATACGCTGAAGAAACCAATACTGTGAAATGGGTTATAAATGGTCATACCATCCAGAAGTACTTTGTTCTGCACGGGTGATCCTCCCCGGATGTAGATCTGACCTCCCTGGTCGCCGGTAGAAATAACCCCGGGCAGAACCTGGAGGTATTGTGCGATATCGGGCTCACCTCCCGCGGAAGGCATGGCTTTAATTTGTTTGGGCGTTAATGTGATCCTGGAGAAGTTAACCTCATTGCGGCGCTGCTCAAGGCTTGCACTGACGTTGATCGTGTTAAGCTGTATGGAGCCTTCGGCCATATAAAGCTTTACATATTTGATCTGGTCAGCCTGTATGGTCACGGATTCCTGGAGCGTATCATACCCGATAAAAAATGTACGCAGCGTGTATGTTGATGGCGGCACATTGGTAATATTGAAGAAACCATCGAGGTCAGTAACAGCACGTAACTCAGTGCCTTCGAGGCTCACGCTGGCAAAACCAACGGCCTGACCGGAGGTCTGATCGTAGATATGGCCACGTAATGTTCCCGTCTGGGCAAAGGTTGAATGTGCGGCCAAAAGGGCTAACACGAAGAAAAAGGAATGAGTCAGACTTCTCAACATATCGGTATCGCTTAAAATAGGCCGGCAAAAATAAGAATCTTGAAGGGACGGAAGGCTTTTGATCATGTTTAATATCCTTCGAATCCTACTTTTGCATCATGAAGACAATGGGCGACAATTTGGACGACATGGTATTGGTCTGCCCGGCCTGTGGTCACAGCGACTGGACGTCAAATGGCCAGGTAAAGGATTTCAGCGTCAGTGGCGAATGGTTTGAGCTCCGAGAATGTACATTTTGTGGCCTGAAAGCAACAAATCCGCAACCCCAGCCGGATGAAATCGGCAGATATTATGCTTCTCAGGAATATATATCCCATAGTGATACGCGCACCGGATTGATCAACCAGCTCTATCACAGGGCGCGTAATTATATGATGCGGCGGAAACTGAACTGGGTGAACCAGGCTTCCGGGAAAACCTCGGGCAGGCTTCTGGATGTTGGAGCTGGTACAGGTCATTTTGCCAAATACATGAGCGATCATGGTTGGTCCGTACTTGCTTTGGAACCTGATGATACGGCGAGGAAAGTGGCAGCCCAAAAACTGCGTATCGACATACTGCCTCTCGAATCACTAGCAGATCTTCAACCCGCATCCTTTGATGTAATCACCCTGTGGCATGTCCTGGAGCATGTGCATGACCTGACCGGATATCTACAGCACTTTCATTCTCTCCTGAAGTCAGATGGCATCCTGATGATTGCAGTGCCAAATCATACATCAGTTGATGCCGCATCGTATGGTGATAAGTGGGCTGCGTATGATGTGCCCAGACATCTCTGGCACTTCAGTCCGAAATCTATGCAGATGCTGCTGGAACAAAATCAATTCAAGCTCTATCAAAAGATGATGATGCCGCTCGATGGATTTTATGTGAGCATGCTCAGTGAAAAATATAAAGGGTCGCAATTATTGGGAACTGCAAGTGCATTTCTCTCAGGTGCGAAATCATTATTGGCTGGTAAAAAA
>JANPKZ010000075.1:0-5031 GCA_031426295.1 Saprospiraceae bacterium | reverse complement strand
TGATTGCGAAAACGGATTTTGCCGGGACCAATTATTTCTTCTACGATTTGAATACGAAGTTTAATTACCAGTTTTCACAAAAAGACCGCATCTATCTGAGCGGATATTTTGGCAGGGATGTATTAAATTTTCAACAACAGGATCGTGACTTTACATTTAAGCTTCCATATGGGAACAGTACCGCTACTTTGCGATGGAACCACTTGTTTAATGACCAGTTATTTTTCAATCTTTCTGCCATCTATAATGATTACCAGTTTCGGGCAGCATTTGACCAGGAAGAATTTGCATTTGATGTGTTCTCCGGTGTCCGGGATGTGGGTTTGAAATTTGACTTTGATTATTTTCCATCAAATGAACACCAGGTGAAAACAGGTTTTCATGGGACCTATCACAGGCTCACTCCAAATATTGTTACAGGTAACGCGGGTGAAACGGAGTTTGAGTCAACTGTGAAACCAAAATATGCAAATGAATTTGCTTTATACATTCAGGATGACTGGAAGATTTCACCATGGCTCAAAATTAATATTGGTCTTAGAGGTACCATGTTTCAACAAACCGGACCATACACGTCAAAAATTACCAGTGATACATTTGGAAGTGGTAAGGTTGTGAAGACATATAGCTCTTTGGAGCCACGCATTTTTATCAATACCAGTTTGAGTCCGGTTTCTTCATTTAAAGCGGGCATCACTGCCACAACTCAATATCTCCACCTCGTAAGTAATAGTTCTTCTACGTTGCCTGCTGATGTATGGGTGCCAAGTTCTGAATTGGTCAAACCTCAAAGGGGTTGGCAATATGCTGTTGGTTATTTTCAAAATTTTGAGGATAACACCTATGAGGCTTCTGCGGAGGCGTATTACAAGTCACTTCATGATCAGATCGATTACCGTGAAAGTTTTGTAGATAATAGTGTAGATCAGGTTGAAGATGAATTCGTGTTTGGAGACGGACAGGCGTATGGTCTGGAATTATTTCTTCGAAAAAATAAGGGTGATGTGAATGGATGGATCGGGTATACGTGGAGTCGTACTGAGCGCACATTTCCCGATATTGAAAATGGCCGAACCTATCCTGCTACCTACGATCGCACACACGATATGACGCTGGTGACAAATTATAATATCAATGAAAAACTGACTGCGGGTCTGGTCTTTATTTATGCGACCGGCAGAACCTACACACCTCTTGAGCGGCTATATTTAATTGATGGGCAATTGCAAACGGATTATGGACCGAGAAATAGTCTCAGGCTCGAACCGTATCATCGTATGGATCTGTCTCTGACATGGACACCAAAACCAGAGTCGACAAAGAAATTCAAATCGCATTGGGTGTTCTCCATTTATAATGTCTACAACCGGAAAAATACTTTTTTCACATACACGGATTTTGAAACAGACCTGGAACAGGGAACTGCCACAGCGAAAGCATATAAGGTTTCCATATTTCCAATTCTGCCATCAATCACATGGAATTTTAAATTTCAATGACAACAAAATATCTAATACTCATTAGTCTCTTTGGATTATTCATCCTTACCTCGTGTGAAGAAGAATATATCCCTGTACGCTCCGGTGATGGACCGAAGTATGTTGTCGAAGGATATATTGAGGCAGGTGAAAGACCATTTCCTCCATACGTAATTCTAACACGGACATTAGACTTTTTTAGCGAAATAGGTCCTGATGAGTTTACCAATTCTTTCGTTCATGATGCAGATGTACGTGTGTCGGATGGTTCACTGGAAGTAACCTTTATTGAAGTCTGCTTTTCTGAACTGCCTCCTGAAATACGGAATGAAGTGGCTGCACAATTTGGTTTCAATGGTGACAGTTTGCAGATAGATTTCTGTGTGTATGTGGATCCCCTCAATCAATTGAATCCACAGGTTGGAAAGACGTATGATCTGAAGATTACGACCAACGGTGATCTATTGACCGCTACTACCACCATTCCGGAGCACGTGCCATTGGAGAATATTTATTTTGCGCCTCCTCCGGGCGAACCCAATGATACCCTTGCAGCCTTACGGGCCAGCATCAGCGATCCTGCCGGTGTGCGCAACTTCTACCGCTATTTTGGGGCTACAAATGGAAGTAATTATCAGACTTCTTTTTCCAGTATTGTTGAGGATCTATTTTTTGATGGCAAATCATTTGAGTTTCAACTCTATAATCCCGCTACGACTAGATCGGATGTTGAACCCGATGTTTTTGGCCTTTATATTGTTGGAGATACGATTAGTATAAAATGGACCACGATAGATGAGGCTCATTTCGATTTTTGGAATACCTTAGAATTCAGCAATGCTAATCAGGGACCCTTTTCAAGTTATACGAGGCTGCAAACCAATATCAATGGAGGCCTTGGGATCTGGGGCGGATATAGCGTCAGCTATTATGAGCGAAAGGTGGAGTATTAACAATACATGGGTCATCAGCTTTTAGAAAATTCAATGTCGGGCGTTGAGATCCAGCGTCATTCCAAGGTTGCAGTGCTGTTTGGCGCCAGCGGCCTGGTGGGTAATTGTTGCCTGCGTCGCTTATTAGTGCACCAGGCGTATGAAAAAGTTATTTCCATTGGACGGGGTCCCATCAAAGCAAGTCATCCCAAACTGATCCATTATGAAGTAGATATGTCCTCACCGGACAACTACCGCCATCTCATGCGTGGTGATGATTTGTTTGTATGCATTGGGACGACCATAAAAAAAGCCGGCAGTCGTGAAGCATTTTATGCAATAGATCATGACCTGGTTTTTGGCATCGTCAAGACCGGATCATTGCAGGGGATGAATCAATTGATGTTTATTTCCACCATTGGAGCTGACAGCAGTTCGCTTGTCTTTTATCTGAAGGTAAAAGGTGAGTTGGAAAATAATGTCAGACGATTACCATACTGGGGTATTCATATCATGCGGCCATCGGTGTTGTTAGGTGTCCGTGATGAACAACGTCCTGCTGAAAAGATAGCTGGACAGGTTGGGAAAATTCTACATCGCATGCCCGGATCGATCGTTGCAGACCTGGCGCCCATCGATGCTGATGAAGTTGCCAAAGCGATGGTACAGGCTGCTCAAAGTCTGAAACAGGGCACGCACATTCATCATGGCAGTGAGATCCTGCAACTCGCAAAAATTTACAATCAGTAATTATAATTTTGTGCTTTTACTGAGGCTGTGAACTTCGTGAAACCTTAGTGTGCTTTGTGGTGAATGGTTCAACACAAAGTTCCCTAAGAAATCACAAAGGACACGATGAAGCTAACCTTTGTGGACTTCGTGAAACCTTCGTGTGCTTTGTGGTAAACGGTTCAACACAAAGTTCTCTAAGAAATCACAAAGGCCACGATTTTATTAAGCTTGTGCACTTCGTGAAAGCTTAGTGTGCTTTGTAGTAGACGGTTCAACACAAAGTTTTCTAAGGAATCACAAAGGACATGATGAAGCTAACCTTTGTAAACTTCGTGAAACCTTGGTGTGCTTTGTGGTGGATGGTTCAACACAAAGTTCTCTAAGAAATCACAAACCACACTAAGCTTGTGCACTTCGTGAAACCTTGGTGTGCTTTGTGGTGGATGGTTCAACACAAAGTTCTCTAAGGAATCACAAAGGACACGATTTTATTAAGCTTGTGCACTTCGTGAAAGCTTAGTGTGCTTTGTGGTAGACTGTTTTCAGGATTGCATGTAGGGCAGAAGAGGCGAAAGATCGAGCGTAGCGAAGATCCCGCCATTATGCAATAATGCTGCGGGAGGCAGAAAAGGAAGGCCTTTACCTTAAACTACGCCTACTCCTCCGCCTCCGCCTTAAATTCTTTGCCCTTTGCTCTTTCCCAGTTAGATTTGCCTCACGAATCATACCTATGTCCAAAATCTCTGAAATCACCATCCGCATCGATCTCGATGACAATAAAATCCCTGCATCTATTCAATGGCAGGCATCAGATGCCGGCATGCCTAAACCTGCAGAAAGCAAATCTGTATTCCTGTCATTATTGGATAAGGAATCATTAGACACTTCGACCTTATTCCTCTGGACCAAGGATTGCCAGGTGGCAGAAATGGACCGGAGTGTATTTTATGGGCTCACGGCTTTGTCGGATGGATATTACCGTGCCACCAATAATTCTGAATTAGCCAATGAGATGCGGCGTTTTGTTCAATACTTTGGTGAGAAGACGGGTATCATCCCTCCGGAGTCTGAATCCAGCTATTAATGGAGCCTGTTATTTTCCAAAATGATGAAGAAGGTCGTGAAGCTTTCGATGCACTGGCATCTAAGGCTGTGCAATGGGTAAAGGACTATTACGCGAATGTTGAATCCTTACCTGTGCGCAGTCCTGTGCAACCTGGTGATATCTACAATGCGTTTCCGGATCAGCCACCGCAGCAACCTGTAAGTGAAGAAGCTGTATTTAAAATATTGAATGAAGTCATTCTTCCAGGTATTACACATTGGCAACATCCGAATTTTTATGCCTTCTTTCCGGGCAATACAAGCTTTCCATCCATTGCAGCAGAAATTATCACTTCAGGTATTGCCGCACAATGTATGTTGTGGGAAAGTTCACCTGCCGCAGCTGAGCTGGAACAACGTTGCATGGAATGGTGTAGGGACCTGTTAGGTCTTCCGTCTTCATGGGAAGGTACGATCCAGGATACGGCATCAACTGCTACGCTGACGGCGCTACTGACCGCACGTGAATGGAAATCTGGTTATCGCATTTCGAAGCGTGGCTTTGATGGTTCTGTATATCGCATTTATGCATCTGCACAGGCACATTCGTCCATCGAAAAAGCAGTGCGACTCGCGGGCTTTGGTACAGATAATTTAGTGAGTATCCCAGTGGATGAAAATTTGTCAGCCATTCCTGAAAGACTGGAGGCACTGATCAATGATGATTTGAAAAAAGGATTTATTCCTACCCCGGCGTATTTCAATGACCCAAAAGTGTATGGGAAAGGAAAATGGAACTATTGCAATTTCCGTTCAGTAAGTATTGGCCAGGGTGAAGTACTTAC
>JANPKZ010000074.1:0-20353 GCA_031426295.1 Saprospiraceae bacterium | reverse complement strand
GAATTGCTTCCTGGGTCTGATCATGATAATATTCGTGGGTGATGATAAAAATATTATCTGCAGGAATGAAGTGATGGAACCGATCATACGTAGCCTGGAGTAATGTACGACCACTGCCTGTGATGTCAAGGAATTGTTTGGGCAGATGTTCGCGACTGGCGGGCCAGAAGCGTGAACCCACGCCACCTGCCATGATGAGTACGTAAGGGAATTTATTCATGGAACACTTCTATTCTATCTGGAAATAACATTGTGCTCATTTTTTAATAAGTTCAAATATTCCACAACCATAATAGCAACCATAGTTAAGATTGATCTGATTCTCTTTGAAAGGAATTTCTTCATAAAACTCCCCATCATCATCAATATATGAGAAGGACTTAATTTCAAAATCAACTTTCAATAAATCAACCAAAAACCGAACCGAAAATACCCGTTGAGCATTAAATTCAATCCGTTGTGGACCAATAGGAACAGAAAAATAAAATGTTCCGTTTTGTTGCAAAATGGTCTTAATGTTTTGAATAGCCTTTTTGTATCCAAAATAATCTATCGGATCTCCATATCTGCCTAATCCAAAGTGTTCAATCACATGCAGAGAGGAAATGGAATCGCAGGAATCAATTAAATCAGGGGGCAATTGCATTAAATCTGCTTGTCTGAAAGATATATTCTTTACAGTACCTTTCTGTGCCCTGATGTCAATAATTTCTATTTCTCTGAATGAAGCTACATGCGCTACAAATCCGTCCGTCCTCGATCCTATGTCAATATGACGAACCGGTTTATTGGCAAATATTTTTCTGGCGACATATAGGTCCTGGTGAAAATAATGGCCGCCCATAGTTCCAGATTCGGATGATCGTTCATTTAGCACAGGGTATAATTTGCCAAATTGAAAACTGGAATTATTTCCCTTTTGTCGTTTTAGCTCTTTATAATCAGCCAGAAAAAAATTTAACCCTGTAAGAGATGACTTCATTTGATCAGGATCAAGTCCAAATAATTTCAGTGCGGACTTTGCTCTTTTAAAAACCTGTTGAAGTGATCCCATAAAATGCTTATTTTTGAAAACTGGATTGATCGATGTCAATTTCAGACAGTATCTCCACAATCCTTTCGGCTGTACGACCATCCCAAAATTTAATAGGCTGTGTTTGTTTCCATTTACCGACCACCATGTTGTTGATCAATTCTGGCAGGTCCAGCATATCTTTCAACAGCACATTCGTGCCGAGTGTAATTGTCTCTGGCCGCTCTGTACTATTTCGAAGTGTGATACAGGGGATATTTAAAATCGAGGTTTCTTCAGTAATACCTCCTGAATCGGTAATGACTCCAATAGACTGTTGGATGGTGTAAATAAATTCCAAATATCCAAGAGGGTCAGTGATTTGAATATTTGAGAATTTTTCTCCAAGAAGTTCATAATTTTTCCTCGTTCTCGGATGAATAGGAAAGAGAATGATCGTGTCGCCTGCTGTATCATTTATGATTCGTAACAATCTTCGTAACTGATTTGCAAAATCTACATTGGAAGGCCGATGTAATGTCAGTACAATATATTTGTTGCCGTTCAATGTTTCATCGAAAAACTCTGGCTTTTTAAGTTTGTCCAAATGGGTCAACAATGAATCGATCATTGTATTTCCCACCAGGAAAATATTGTCTTTTGATTGACCTGATTGTAACAGGTTTTGATTGGCGATTTCTGAGGTGGTAAAAAAATAATCGGTCAGACTGTCTGTAACAATACGATTAATTTCTTCCGGCATGCTCCAATCACCTGATCGTATTCCAGCCTCTACATGGGCCACTTTCACACCTGCTTTCTTTGCAACGATCGAACACGCCATAGTGGATGTTACATCCCCTACTACTAAACAAATGTCAGGCATTTGATCTGCAATAGCTTGTTCGTAGCCGATCATGATCTGTGCAGTTTGTGATGACTGTGTTCCCGAACCTGCGCCAAGATTCAGATGTGGTTCAGGTATTCCAAGCTGTTCGAAAAAACTACCGCTCATATTGCGGTCGTAATGCTGGCCTGTATGAATCAGTCGGTACTGGATAGGACTTCTAGGATGTTCGCGATTATGTTTTTCAAATTGCCTGATGATCGGACTGATCTTCATGAAATTTGGTCGGGCGCCGGCGATGATGTCAATGATCATATTAAATTAATACCAGGTTTCATTTAGGACACTATTATACACCTGCTGGATCCCGTCTTCCAGACTTATCCTGGGTGACCAGCCACGATCTTTTAGTTTGGAAGTTTCCAATAAGCGCCTGGGTGTCCCATCTGGTTTGGTACTATCATAGTGTATGGCGCCTTTGAAACCCACAATATCTTTTACTAAATCAGCAAGTGAGGAAATGGAAATATCTTCACCTGTTCCAATATTCACAAACCCTTCTTCGTCAAAATTGTCCATTAGCCAGATACATGCTTCTGCTAAATCATCCGCATGCATAAACTCCCGCCTGGGTGTGCCTGTACCCCAAAGAAGAACTTCATCAATATTTTTCTTTTTTGCTTCATGAAATTTGCGGATCAGTGCCGGCAAAACATGAGAATTATTGAGATCATAATTGTCATTCTCGCCGTACAAGTTTGTTGGCATGGCTGAAATGAAATTACATCCATATTGAAATCGATATGAATCCACCATTTTGATACCCGCAATTTTAGCAATCGCATAGGGCTCATTGGTTGGCTCCAGATAACCTGAAAGAAGATATTCTTCACGCAATGGTTGAGGGGCAAACTTTGGATAAATGCATGCGGAACCTAAAAACAATAATTTTTTCACTCCTGACAGATACGCATGATGGATGATATTATTCTGGATCATCATGTTGTCATAGATAAAGACAGCTTTTTGATCATTATTCGCTTTTATACCTCCGACCTTTGCCGCAGCCATGAAAACATATTCAGGCTTCTCCTTTTCAAAAAACTGTTTTGTGGCCTCCTGGTTTCTCAGGTCTAACTGTTTGGAATTAAACAAAATAAAATTACGATATCCTACTTTGGTTAGTTCTCGAAGGATGGCAGAGCCTACCATCCCCTGATGTCCCGCTATATAGATTTTAGCATCTAAATTCATTATGCTTCAAATTCATTTAAGGTTTTGAACCCACCTTCTTTCAAATATTTTTCTCTTCTGAAAAGCTCAAGGTCAGCAAGGACCATTTCTTTGCACAGCATGTTGACATCATAGGTAGGCGTCCAGTTCAGCAAAGTTTTTGCTTTAGTTGCATCACCGATCAGCATGTCCACTTCCGTGGGGCGGAAATACTTTTTATCAACGTTTACCACTACATCCCCGGGCTGCAGTTTTGTTTCTCTATTATTTACTGATGAGATAACGCCTTTCTCATTCACCCCTTCACCAGTAAATTCTATTCCGATACCTGCCTCTGCAAAAGACATTCTTACAAAATCCCGAACACTCGTTGTGACACCCGTAGCAATTACCCAGTCTTCAGCTTGATGATACTGCAGGATTTTCCACATGAGTTCCACATAATCCTTTGCGTGTCCCCAGTCTCGCATCGCCTGCAGATTTCCCAGATACAGCTGGTCCTGCATTCCAAGTACAATCTTTGCGACTGCCCTGGTAATTTTTCTGGTAACAAATGTCTCTCCACGTAATGGAGATTCATGATTAAATAAAATACCATTGCAGGCAAACATGTTATATGCTTCCCTGTAATTTATTGTGATCCAATATGCATATAGCTTTGCAACACCATATGGAGAACGCGGATAGAATGGCGTTGTTTCGGTTTGTGGTATCTCCTGTACTTTTCCAAACAACTCTGAAGTGGATGCCTGGTAGATGCGGATCTTGTCTTCCATCTTCAACATCCGTACAGCCTCTAGCACACGTAATGTGCCAAGTCCATCAATGTTCGCTGAGTATTCCGGCTCGAGGAAGCTGACACCAACATGACTCATCGCACCAAGGTTATAAATCTCATCGGGCTTTACTTCCTGAATGATCCGGATGATATTGGTGCTATCAGCCAGGTCACCATAATGTAGTATAAAATTGCGGCTGTCAATATGCGGATCCTGGTAGATATCATCAATACGTGCTGTATTGAAAAGTGAAGAACGTCTTTTAATACCATGCACTTCATATCCTTTGTTCAGCAGGAAGTGAGATAAGTATGCACCATCCTGTCCGGTGACACCGGTGATAAGGGCTCTTTTCATTCTAAAATTGTTTTTTGGGAAGTGTTGGAAACCATGTGTAGATGATGTTGCTCTCCGGAAAAATGATCACCCATGCTGTTATAAAAATCAGCTTCAGGTCCACCCACAAAGATTTGTTTGCATTATACCATATTTCCAGTTCGCCTTTATGCGGGGCAATATATTGTTTATAATATACGGAAGGTTCCATGCCACTACCGGAGATCAATTTTTCTTCATCCCTGAAGACGATCGAACCAACACCCGTAATACCAGGTACGCTGTCATATACTTTATACCTGATGTCTTCCGGGTATGCATCGAATGTAGAGGTCACTAAAGGCCTGGGGCCTACAATGCTCATATCTCCTGATAATACATTAAAGATTTGTGGCAATTCATTCACCTTTGTCATCCGAAGATATTTGCCAAATTGCGTTACCCGTGGATCATTCCTGAGTGTGATCGCTCCTGTACCAATATTCAGGCTATTCTTCATCATGGTGGCAAACTTGAGAATCTTAAAATTCTGGTTCTTCAATCCGATCCTGTTTTGCCGGTAAAAGATTTCACGCTCGCCAGTAACACTTAATACAAGAATAACAATGATAAAAAAGGGCAGCAATATCAGCAGTGCGATTCCTGCGATACATACATCTAAAAGTCTTTTCAGGAACGGATACATATTACATTTTGGAATCGAGATTCCTGCCTTTTTCCATGTGATCAAACTCGGGCATGATATTTTTCATAGCACTTACGATCATTTCTTTCGTTGCATCCGGCTTGTTGAATATTACTTTCAAAACAGTTATCTGGTTTTTCATGTCCTCTACTGAAAATTGAGGAATACCTTTGACTATCCCCAGTGCGTGGAAAGATTGTAAATCTGTTTCTTCGGAATCCGTAAAAAATTCTTCGTAAGGCTTTTCACCGGTAGTGTCCGAAGAAAAATAAAACACCGGATAGGATTTACTCTGAGGTGTCCATGCGTTGGATTTTTCCCTGGCTTCTTCTTCACTGGCAGATTCATCAGATTTATATCCGAGTTCAAATAAATACCTGTCAGCGATTTCCGAAAACGTCATCATTTCCGTTACTGCCAGTTTGGGGAAAAAGATGTCCCGACTTTCACCCAGAAGACTTGCCAGCATACATATCTGGCCTGATTCTTCTGGTGTGACAAAATACCTCCTTACGTCTGAAGGTGCTGAGATAGGTTGGCCCATCTGGATACGTTTGTTGAATCCATCCAATAGACTGCCATTAGAAAATGCAACATTGGCAAAACGAGCTGTTGTTACTTTTATCTTATCAGCGTATGCCATAATCAAATGTTCCATGATCTTTTTACTGCCACCCATGATATTGACAGGATTTGAAGCTTTGTCTGTAGACACAGCAAACACGTGCTGCGGCTGATGTTCGACAGCGGCTTCCAATAATGCATCCATATTGTATACATTATTCGTGATCATGGCTTCCACCGCGAGGAGATCCTTTTCACTACGAACGTGCTTATGTGCAGCAAAAGATGCAATGACATTGAAGTGATCCTGGTTCATCAGCTTTCTGAACACAGGGGATCCAAAATCAAATGGATATGTAAGAAAATGTACTGGTAGCTTTAATCCCGGTGTACTGCGAAGATCTCGTACTAATTCAGTCAGACCGTTTTCATTATAGTCAACAACCGTAATTTTTGCCGGATGGAATGGAAGAATGGATTTGAGATAAGATGAGCCTATGGTTCCGGCACCTCCCGTGATCAGAAACGATTTTCCTTCAATGAGATCACGAAGTCTCGCTGTATGCGTATCAATGTCCTGATTCAGCAAGCTTGATTCGCGTCTGACAATATACTTTTGAATAAACCTATTTGTAAAATCCTGTGAGATCATGTACTTCTGCTCCTGGTATTTTTAAACCAATTGACCATTTCCTGAATTCCTTGTGCGGTAGAAACAGGTGGCGTAAATTGGAGTCTTTCATTTGTGCCTGTATTGCTTACTTCGAAAGACCCATATAACCTGATAAATACATCAGGCTTTATCCGTTTCAGAATCTTTTGCAAAAAAGAAGGCATTGAAAATAAATTTTGGTTTACACCAAAAGCTTTCCTGATCTGAACAAACAGATCTTTTGTGCTTACCGGCGAACTATCTCCTGCAATAAATACTCCTGATGATCCCGCATCAATGATATGGTTCACAAGGGCTATAAGATTACCAATATAAACCACACTTCGCTTGTTATGGGTATTTCCAAATGGCAATGGAATGTTTTTACCTGCAAGCTGTAACATACGCAGCATGTTCCCTTTTACATCAGGACCATATACTACTGGAGGCCGGATGATCGCCACGCTAAACGTGTTTGTTTGCTGAGCTAATAAATACGTTTCCGCTTCTAATTTACTTTTCCCATACGCATCTACGGGGGAACAAACAGATAATTCGGTTAACGTCTCCTGGATGCCTTCACCGTATACTTTGACAGAACTCATGAAGATGAACTGTTTTACTCCGGCTTGTTTTGCCCTGTTGGCAAGTTCCCTTGTAAGGTCAACATTAACCCGATACTGAATGTCATCATTTACTTTACTCGCATCATGAGCCACTACAGCCAGATGCAGGATCACATCAATTCCTGCAAAAGTAATTTCATCAGGTTTACTACTTCGCAATGAAACAGGTATCAATTCGTACCTGGAAGCAGACTCTCTCAAATAATGTTTGCCAACAAACCCACCAGCACCTGTGACCAGTATTTTCATGACAGGGAAAATCTATTTTGTTTTCCAGTCAATATAAAATCCAGGATATCCTGATAGGATTGCTTCAGATCCGTATTCAACTGAAGTGATAATGAAAATGCTTCCTGCCTTTTCGATATCACATCTTCCATGGTAATGTTCTCCAGGAAATCCCTGACCTGATTTTTATAGTCGGATGATGGTTCGATTCTCCAGCTACCTTTTTGAAGCATTACCCAATTATCTGTACCCGCTTCTGCATTTAAAAGTAACGGGCTGCTGCAGCATATGGCGGAAACTGCTTTGGATGGAACACAAACGTGATTCCACTCCGGGAGCAGGGATGCGATATTGATGTCGATTGCTGCGATTTCATCATAGCTTAAAGATTTTCTATAACTCACTTTTTCGCTTACAGGAATTTTGTCCGAAATGATAGATGCTTTTGTTCCATACAAACTGAGAATGATATGATGCTTTGCAGGATCCAGTTGATGAATGATCTCCAACAAAAATTCCGGATCGTGAGCCGATCCCAGATTTCCACTATATCCAAAAACAATTTTATCTGTCCCCGTTTTTCTGCCCGGGTATTTATCTCTTGAAATAATTCCACACGGCATAATTGTGTATGACGGAAGGGTAATGAATTTTTTCTCCAAATATCTTCTTTGTTCGTCACCAAGAGCTATTAACTGGTCAGGTGGTTTTGAATAAACGATTTTTGAAAAAAACTTATACCCAATATTCTTACTGGTTGTAAGATAGTTCGATACAAATGCCTCAGGATATACATCCATTGTCCAATAAGCCAGTTTGGCTTTATATGTCCATCGGAATAATTGGAACCAGAAGAAAAGCAAAGGTGGCTCTGTCATTACAATAACTACATCCTTCTTGATACTCAGCGAACTGACTAACAATCTAAATCCGTCCAGGAGGCTAAACAATAGTCTCAGCAATCCATGATCGCCATCATAGATGCCTCCAATCATATTATTCTTGTAGGGGATCACCCTGGCTTCTTCCTCTACGGTGGCTCGGTACTTTGATTTGATGGAAAGGAATTCCACTTCAATACCATTGTTTACTAAAAACGTTGCCAACTCATTAGCCGTCTTACCTGTGATGGCGTTTGCTGAAGGACCGAATTTGTTTACAAACAGGACTTTCATGCAGGTTCGCGTTCCAGCCATGCCTGGTGGATCTCTTCGAAGATTTGTGAGAGTGGAATCGTTATATCCCAATCCGGATAATGCCGCCGCATTTTTCGTAAGTCACTGTAATAGCAGATATGATCCCCGGACCTGTTTTGATCCATGTATTCGGAAATCATATTTTTACCTGACAATTGCTCGATCATGTCGATTGCTTCCAGGATCGAACACGTATTGTGAAATCCACCGCCGATATTATACGTTTCCCCGATGCGAGGATTTTGAATGAATGCATCAATAAATGTTGCTACATCATGCGCGTGAATATTATCACGCACCTGTTTTCCTTTATACCCATAGATAAAATATTTCTTCTCTTCGAGATTACATTTAATCAGGTAACTAAGGAATCCATGCAGTTCAACGCCCGAATGATTTGGTCCTGTCAGGCATCCACCCCGTAAGCACGCTGTGGGCATATTAAAATACAATCCGTATTCCTGAACCATGACATCAGCTGCTACTTTAGATGCGCCAAATAAACTGTGTTTTGTGTGATCAATACGGAATGTTTCCGGAATACCTTCTATGTATGCAGGATCACCGATAGACCACCTGGTTTTTTCTTCAATGAGTTGAATTTCATTAGGGGCATCGCCATAGACTTTGTTAGTTGACATATGCACGAAAGGAACATCCAGGCTATATTGCCGCGTAGCCTCTAATAGATTTAAAGTTCCAACTGCGTTGGTATCAAAATCATCAAACGGGATAGCAGCTGCCCTGTCATGACTTGGCTGTGCAGCCGTATGAACGATAGCATCTGGTTTAAGATTCTTAATTAGATTCAGTACCCCTGTCCGATCACGAATATCTAGTTCGATATGCTGAAAGCCAGGTAATAAATCTTCGAGTCTTTTTTGATTCCATCGTGTATCACCCTGTTCGCCAAAAAAGACAGCGCGTTGATTATTATCAAGTCCATTGACTTGCCAACCCAGTCTTGAAAAATAGGAACATACTTCGGATCCGATCAATCCAGATGAACCGGTAATGAGTATTTTTTTCATTTAATTATACTTCCGATTTATTTCTTGTAAGAATACAATTTTCCAATACCAGCATATCCATACTGGTCCGTAGATAACAATCAATTGCCTGATCCGGAATATTAACTATGGGTTCATTTTCATTAAAAGATGTATTCAGCAATATTGGAATGCCTGTCTTTTGACGAAACGTTTCGATGAGACCATAATATCGTGGCGAAACATCTTTTTGTACACTTTGCAACCTGCCCGTACCATCAACATGCGTTACTGCAGGAATGATCGTATGCTTTTCCTTACGAATCGGGAAAACTTTTTCCATAAAAGGTACCTTGTCTGTAATCTCGAAATATTCACCTACATATTCTTCGAGAATTGAAGGTGCAAATGGTCTGAAGCTTTCCCGTCTTTTGATTTTTTGATTGAGTAAGTCTTTGGCATCTTCCCGGCGCGGATCAGCAAGAATTGATCTTCCTCCCAATGCACGAGGTCCAAATTCAGCTCTACCTGTAAACCATCCCACAACTCCACCTTCAATAAGACAGGCACTAACTTTGTCGTATACCTCCTGATCTTGCAGTCTCACATACGTTAGATTTCGCTTTCGTAAAATGCTTTCAATTTGTTCATTCGTAAAATGAGAGCCTGTATATGCATTCCAAATAGGAGCAGATCGTTGTTTTCCTAATACCTGGTAATGTTGATACATTGCCGCGCCCATCGCTATTCCTGCATCATGACCTGCACTTGGAATATACACCTCACTAAAACCTGTCATTCTTGAAATCTTACCATTCATCACAGAATTCTGAGCAACTCCACCAGCAATACAAACTGTTTCAAGGCCTGTACGGTTGTTAAGACTATTCAATAGATGTGCTATAATCTCTTCTGTAATTTTTTGAACAGATGCGGCAATATCTTTATGGTATTGAAGCAATTCATCCTTACCTTTTCTGGCAGGGCCTAATAATGATTCAAGTTTTGTAGAAAATAATTTAGCCACAATAGGTTGATGCGTTTCACCATAGGTAATAATCTCACTCCTTGTAATATCGAAATAATCAAGGTTTAACCTAAACATACCATTTGGCAGTGCATGAATTAGTTTACGGATTTGGTCAACATACATGGCATTCCCATATGGAGCCAGACCCATGACTTTGTATTCATCACCATAATGTGGAAAACCCAGGTATTGTGTAAGAGCTGTATAAAAAAGTCCAATTGAATGAGGGAAATCAATTGAATCCAAAATCTGCATTGATGAGCCCTTTCCATATCCCATCATAGAAGTACTAAAATCACCTGACCCGTCAATGGATAATAATGCTGACTCCTCAAATGGAGAAGCATAAAATGCAGAAGCAAGATGCGCTCGATGATGCTCTATATGACGAATCTTTTGTTTTATTCGAATAGGATCTGTGCCGGGAAATAATTTAACAAATTCTGATTCGAGGGAAGAAACCTTTGAAGCATTCTGGATCCTTGATCGAAAGTTATGGTATCCTGCTGCCGGATTCCTGAGGACATACATTACCTTTTTAAAAACTTTCGCATTAGGATCCCTTCCGATAGCAATATGATCCACCTGGTCAATGGAAATGCCTGCATCTGAAAGGCAAAATTTGATTGCTTCACCCGGAAATCCAGCCCAGTGTTTTATTCTGGTGAAGCGCTCTTCCTCTGTTGCAGCAACGAGATTACCATCCTGCAACAAAGCTGCCGATGAGTCTGCATGATATGCATTAATTCCAAGTATATTCATTCGTGCGTATAAGCTCTATGTGCGAGCATAGAATAGGGATGTATATAACTCTTTCAAATTAGAATCCGTGATATATTTTTTTGCAAACGCAACTGCCTGATTACTCCATTCCTGATATGAATCACTGTCCATGGAAGCAAAAGCCTCAATTGCCTGCATATATTTATCTATATTTTTGTCAGCAATATCAAATCCGATTTTTTGATCTGTCAGGTTTTTCCAGGGTGTTTGATCGCTTATAATAACAGGTTTACCAACAGATAATGCCTCCAATATTGAATGCCCAAAATTTTCCCCATGTGTTGGAAGTATCAATACATGAGCTTTGTTTAATTGCAATAAAACTTCTCTAAAGTTCATATCTCCGCAAATCTCAACCCGTACATTGTCTGGCAATGATGAAATGATGGCCTCACATTTGTCTAAATAATTTTTGTCCTCAATCCATCCAACCACTTTTAATATGACTTCCGCTGTAACCTTTCGAAGCGCTTCTAATGCCACATCCAATCCTTTGATCGGATGAATTCGTCCAACAAACACCAGGTTTAATTGACCTATGGTTTTTTCATGCAGAATGGGTGCCGCTGGCATATAAGCCGCGTTGTGAACAAGGCTGATGTGATGAGGCGAAATTTGCAATAAACGCCGAATGTCATCTGCTTCCTGCTGGTCTGTAGCATGAAAACGAATTCCATTCAAAAAAGAAGTTGTCCTTAGTACGGAAAGAAAAATATTTTTCTTCCATGATTTAAATGCAATTGCAGATGCTTTTAGCATTCCTCTAGGTGCCAAAACGATTCTGCCCTTAAATTTCATTGCAGATAAAACCCATAGGGGCAATAATGCAAAACGCCAGCCATACATGCTATTTAAATACACAGCTTGTGGTTCTAAACTCTTTACTGTAGCCCGTATGTGAGAAGCTGATTGATGGCTCCGGTCAGCGTACATTACTTTACAATTGGTGGCAAGTGAATGCCATTGATTGAACACCACTCCATCAAACGGTGTTGGATCTCCGAGGTCCCGGTCGCCGGAAAAAATATAAATATTAAATCTATCACTTATCAGCTGTACCAGGTTTTCAATTGATCTGATGGGTCCACCAGCTTTGTGAGCAGGTGTATACCATTGGATAAAAATTAAAAGAACTGGCCTTGCAGCAGAATGATCATGCATACGCTGGTACATCCAGATGCTGTTGCATCCATTTTTCCAGTACTACGAGGGTCCAAATCCTGCTCCACGAAACAGAGGAGTCATTTTTTTCAAAACGTGCCAAATAATCCCGGATGACGGACCCATTCATGAGTCCGCGATCAGCAAGGTCATTCAATGCGTTTTTACAATACGTATGTAATTCGCCGCGAAGCCAGGTATTCCACGGCAGCGTAAATCCCATTTTTTTACGATTCCATATAGACTCAGGAATCATCTGATCCATTGCATCCACCAATAATTTTTTTGGTGTTACAGGATTTTTATAGGTATCCGGGATGGCCATGACATATTCCACGAGGTCAATATCAAAGAAAGGAACCCGTAATTCAATTGAATTTGCCATGCTCATCTGATCGCTGTCTTTTAACAACACGCCTTCCGTATATCCAAGGATGTCTCCTGCACTAAACCGGGATAATCCTGGCAGTCTGGATAGGTCTGATTCGTGAGATGCTAAATATTTGATAAACAATCCTCCAGTTCCACGATCCTGTAATATTTTATTTATTTCCGGTTTAGAAAATACAGCCCGAAAAACAGGATACAATGTGTGTAGTGAAGGGTGATCAGTTTTCAGTATCTGGCTAAATTTTTGTTTTGAACTGGATTTGGCTTTACTCAATATTCTTGCTCCTAAATGTCGCAAAGGTTTTGAAAATGACCACATGCCATTTTGATCAATAACACGCTTGTACATCTTGGCGTAGCCATAACCTGCAAAAAGTTCATCCCCTCCGAGGCCTGAAATGGCGACTTTCATTCCCGCATTCCGGATTGCTGCAGAAACGATATAGCTGTTTATCCCATCACCACTTGGGTTGTCCATTTGGTAAATAATATTTGGGATTTGTTCGAGTATATCGTTTGATGCGAGATTTATTTTATGATGATTTGTTTTGTATTTCTTAGCGATCACTTCGGCGTGTTCACTTTCATCGTATTGCTGTTCATCAAATGCCAGCGTGAACGTGTTCACAGGCTGATCTGATTGCAAAGCCATACACGCAACCATTATACTAGAATCAATGCCGCCTGATAAAAATGCTGCGATGGGTACATCCGACACCATTTGTCTTCGCACAGCGCCAAGGACTTTCTCTTTCACCTGACGTTGTACAGACTCCTGGTTTTCAAACTCAAATTTTCTCTCTGCCAGTAAATCCCAATATTGGAATTTCTCCATTTTGCCATTCTTTATAAATAAAGAATGTCCGGGTTCTAGACGTATTATGTTTTCTATGAGAGTATCAGAACCCAGAGTAGATTGATACGTCAAATAATCGTATAGGGCAGATTGATTTATCTTCTTTGGTAGTAATCCGGAAGATAGTAAAGCCCTAATCTCAGATGCAAAAACAATTTTATCCGGATCGAGAGCAAAGTAGACAGGTTTGATGCCCAGTTGATCGCGCGATATAAAAAGACTTTTTTCCTTTTTATCCCATATGGCTAATCCAAAGATCCCGTTAAAATATTTTACACAATCCTTTCCCCATTTTCGATAGGATGCAAGGATCACTTCTGAATCAGATTGCGTCTTAAAAGGGTAATCAGAAATGCCAGATCGTATCTCCTGGTAATTATAGATTTCACCATTGAAGATGAGCATATATCGATCGTCGGCATCTTTCATAGGTTGCGATGCCTGTGCAGATAAATCAATAATTGAAAGACGTAAGTGCCCAAGATAGATTCCATCAGATGGTTCTTCATAGGCACCCTGGCCATCAGGACCCCGATGAGCCTGGCAATGGATCATCCTGTGTAATGCATCATGGTGATTGTTACCTTTACGGAATTGGAATATGCCCGCTATGCCACACATCTAATTAATGTCCAATTGACTTGTTGTATTGATATTTAGTTTTGCTCATAAACCTTTTTATAAAGATCATAGTACATGGCAGCTATGTTTTTGCTTTGAAACCGCCCCCTGTTGGATTTGCCTTTTTCAATCAAATCGTTTCTGTAATCTTCATTAGAGATAATTTTTTCAATCCCCTCGCGCATGGCTGTGACAGAAAAGGGATCGACGATGCATGCGGCGTCACCTGCTACTTCTGGCATGGAGGTGAGATTGCCTGTGATCACTACTCGTTCAACACAATTAGCTTCAATGATCGGCATCCCAAATCCCTCAAAGGTTGAAATGAAGGTGACTATATCACAGTCAGTATATTCTTTCAAAAGTTCTTCATCCGAAATATTGATCCTATTTACAAAATCAATTTTATGCTTATTGAGACTATCTGTTATATCAGAATTAATTCGTCCGACAATGACCAATGTGCATGGAATTCCTCTGATTGCTTCGATCAGTCTTGGTATGTTCTTGTTTGGAGCTGTACCGATTTGAAGAAGCCTTGGTTTTACTACGTTGAACGATTTTGGGCTTGGCTGATACATAGAGGAAACAGCCACAGGTATCACAAATACTTTTGCAGGATCGCATTTGGTATATCCAATAATTTGCTGTCGTGTTGCTTCAGAGATGGCAGTGATAAATCTGCTGCGTCGCTCCGGAAGTGTGAGCCAAAAGGTTTTATAAAATGCTTTAGCTATTGGATTAGGATGTCCCATAAAACCGCAATCGAGTACTGTAAGGATACAATTCCTTTTATCAAAGAAAAGGTTGAGATAATGCACATCTCCTGTAATATGGTTAACAGCTCCTTGGGATTTCTTGGCAACAAGGGCGTTTTGGATCCGTGGCCAAATTCCGTTGCTAAAATTCTTAGCACGTACTACTGTAAACTTTACTTTATCCTGTAACTGGTGACGGACATCTTCAAAAATAAATTCCAGGCTGAAGTTTCCTTCGGGACGTTGTTTCCGCTGAAAATGGATCACCTCGATCACGTACCTGATGAAATTAGGTTCAATTCTTCCTCCGCCATGAGTATGTCCAGGACTTCATAGAATGAATAATTATACTGCCAGCCTTTTGATTTTATTCCTGAGTTATCACCGTATATATCTTCTATCTCTGCCGGCCGGAATAAATTGGGATCGTGTTCTATTCTGTTGTGACTAATGTTGTAATGATCAAATACATATGAAACAATATCGCGCAAGGATGTTGAAACTCCACTGCACACATGGTAATCTTGTGGATGGTCTGGTTGTAACATTAACCAGATCGCTTTTACGTATTCTTTCGCATACCCAAAATCACGCCTGAGATCAATATTTCCAACCTTTAAAGCCTCAGCCTTTCCCTGATGGATTTGAATAGCCGTACGAATGACTTTTTTTACAAAAAATGATTCCGGTCTCAAAAACGATTCGTGGTTAAATAAAATACCACTTACAGCATAGAGCTTGTATGCCTCTCGATAATGGTTTACCAGCCAATGACCTGTGGCTTTTGAAATTCCATATGGACTGACCGGGTGAAGTGCTGATGATAGCGTAACCGGAAGGTGATCTATCTTACCATACATTTCGCTACTACTCGCCTGATAATATCTGATTTCAGGGTTTACTTTCCGAATGGCTTCCAGAAAATTCAGCACGGAATTCACATTATAGTTGATGGTTTCCTTTGGATACGAAAAGGAATAGGATACTGAACTTTGGGCTCCCAAATTGTAGAATTCCTGGGGTTCATATTTCTGCAGTATTTCAATACAGTTTTCTATCGACATTACATCTGACTGAATCAACTGGATCTGTTCATGAATCTCCAAATATTTTAGTGCGCGTATGTTTGATGCATTAGTATATCTGGAGATGCCAATGACTGTATACCCCTGCGAAAGTAACAGCTGTGATAGGTATGCGCCATCTTGTCCTGTGACACCATTTATGATAGCTAATTTTGCAGCTTTGGGGATCACAGTTTAATTTTTAAAAACCATCTGAAGCTTAGGAAACAAAAGGTTGCAAAAACTATTGCTTTCGCAAATGCATTTAAAAATGTTAACACGTCTGTTTCCAGGGATAAAACCATAAAATAAAACATTGGCACCCATAAAATCAGCGTTGGAAATTTGGCACCGAGATCAATGATCTTTTTATATGTGAGATTTATAAACCAGCCATAAATAAACATAAATAGTACTCCTCCAAATTTTCCAAAATTGACATATGCTTCTCCAAGCTGCCCAATATTATAACTGTATTTCTTTCTGCTGCAATCTCCTAAAAATCGGCACACATTATCTCTTCCCCCAGCTTCTGGCTTTGTTGGCCAGACAAATCTTGGCACCAGTGAGGCTCCCATAGCTTTTATGATGGTTTCACCGTAAGCATAATTTTCTCTTCTGGGAACATAATCCATTGTCATTCCCACAAATAACCCCTGATTGGTCCGGGCGATCATTCCAAAACTCCTGGCAGGTGTAATAAGTGAAGATGGATCACTTAACCGGTCTTTTATTAATGAATAAAAATAAGCAGGGTCGCTACCTTGCTGGCTGCCTGTTGAAATGTCTTTTCTGTATTCATGCTTTATGGATTGCAATAATAATATTCCAAACAACCCAATAAATATTAAAAAAGCTTTGCCTACAAAACTATGTTTACTTTTTCCAACCAGTAAAATAATACCTCCAAATACCGACCAAAAAATCAGTTCACTATACATGCCTGTAACAACACTTTGGCCGATCAGAAGGCCAAATCCCCCAACTAATAAAACAACCCTTGGCAGAAATCTGGAAAATAATAAATACAGGATTCCAACGAAGGTCAATTGATTAAAATAATATAAAATTGAACTGAGGGAGGCAGGTAAAAAAGCACCTAAAAAAGTGGCTGTCAGACCCATGGAAATAAGAACTATCCCAATATAGCTTTTACCAGTAAGATACGATCGGCAATTATCCAGATTTCTTTTATCTCTAACAGTTTGATAATTGTCTGACGAATAGTTCAATCCCAGCACAAGCATAATAGTTCCAGGGATAGCATACGCAAAGTATTGGTCTTTATCGATTGTCATATATGTACTCCATAGTTTAGCGAGCGGGTCGCTTTTGTCAAAATATTCATATGTGACCCAGGGAGCAAGCAGGTATATTAAACAACCAATAAAGGAAACAATATCCATGAAATTTATTTTCCTGGAAAGGTTTCTTAAAAAATCAATAAATACCAGCGTGGAAAAAGCAAAAACAATAAAATCGGTCAAATACGAATTCAACAAGAATATATTTACCAGACTCAATAATAATATAAAGAGGTACTTGTTCAAATATTCTTATCTCCTGGCATAACCCATCAAATTAATTGAATGCCTTTCCTTATTTGATCATATGAGTACTGGGAAACAATTTCCTTTGATCGGACTCCCTTTAGTTTCAATTCAATGTCTGGTAGTTCCAGGATCATGAGTAAGCTCTGATGTAGTTCCGAAACACTATTAGTTTTAAAAATAATGCCATTTGAATCCACTAAATCAGGTGCACAACCAGTTAGATCTGATAGAATAACTGGCACACCAAAATTCATCACTTCATTCGTACTCAAACCCCATGTTTCCCCTGTACCGGAACACATCACAAAAATATCTGCGATCATATAATATTCCGAAATGACAGATTGATTTACAAAACCAGTTATTATCACGTTGGAAATATTTTCTTTATGTATGATGTCCTCCAATTCACTTCTCAGCTCACCTTCCCCAACAAAAATTAATGTGGTCCTGATATGCTCAGGCAGCATGGAAAAGGCTCGCAATAAGTCGATGGGATTTTTTTTCTCAATTAACTTACCACAATAGAGAATGACCTTGTGATCTATTGGCACATGAAACTTATTGCGCAAGGATGATTCCGATCCTTCCATTCTCCCTGCCTCCGTTCTGAAAAAATCATTATTCACCGCATGTGGCGCCCGGATTAATCGATGGTTTTTTATCCCGTAATATCTATAAAAATCATAGTTCTGTTTTCCGACATACAAGAAACGATACACGCATGGAAACAGGATTGTTTTAAAAGCCATCCATCTAAGTAGTCGGCTGGTCCTTCCTTTCAACAGCTCATGATTCAATGGAGGATCTCCTCTCATACACATTTTGTGCCCCAGGAAACGCCCAAATATCAAGGCCATTATATAACTCAATGAATTCCATCCGGGTACCACTACAATGCTTTTCTTTGGCAGGGCTATTAGTTTTTTAAGAATGTCCCAATTTATAAATCCAAAAAGGCCATTATATACGCCGGGCTTCCTGGAATAATTTTTAAGAAACTCATATGAATAACCATCCAATAAAGGAATGTCCCATTTAAAATTGATTGAAAACTGTTGATCAAGGTTGTCGCTGACACCGTGATCTGACAGATACCATACATGACAATTCATTTCATCACCATCATTCAGGTATTTGAACATCGGAGCGTAATACTGAATGGGGTGCGAAAGAATGTATGTAATATGCTTAGGGTTACTCACCTATTAAATCATTTGCAAGGAAGGTATCAAGAAACCTTTTCCTGTTCGTTTCATTCAAAATGAGAGCTAAACCGTCCTTCAGTGATACCAACTCGCGATCTAATACTTTTTTCATTTTGGTAATATCAGGCTGTCTGCGCGTCATATCACCTTCTTTCAACGGCTTTAAGTGCACCTTTTTAGAATTTGATCCGGAAAGATGGATAATCATATCTGCCAGTTCATTCATCGTATATTGAAAGTCATGGCCTACATTCACCACATCATTAACAAAAAGATCCTCTTCAAAAATCTTTACCGTAAAGTCAATATTATCATCGATATAACAGAATGTCCGTGTCTGCAGTCCGTCGCCATAGATTGTAATGTCCCGATCGTGTAAAGCAGCATGAATAAATTTGGAGATGACGAAATCATTACTTTGTTTGGGACCATATGTATTGAAAAATCGCAAGATCGTATATGGCAGTGAAAACTCCTGCTGATATACTTTCAAATAACTTTCTCCCACATTTTTCACGATGGCGTAGGGAAGTCTTGAATTCAGCGGCGTTGTTTCTTCATGTTGCGGGATCTCAACTGGCTCTCCATATACTTCAGAAGATGATGAAAAGAAAATCCTTTTCACACCAGTATTTTTACATAGATCAAGAATATTCTTGATACCCTGGATATCATGTAAGACCAGGGCAGGATGATCCAATGTTCTTTTCACCCCGACAACAGCAGCATAGTGAAAGACATAATCAAATGAATAACTTGTCATGATGACACTGATATCCTGATAGCTATTTGCATCTGCTTTTATAAACTTGAAATTCGGATGTTCACTTATATTCTGTATGTCTCCACTTAAAAAATTGTCAATACCTATCACCTGATAGATACCTTTATTCATCAGTGCATCAATCAATGAGCTGGGTATGAAACCTGCTGCTCCTGTTACTAAAACTCGTATCATAAGATATGGCTTATTATAGTTTTTAAACGCTCCGTATAATTGTGTTCAGTTCCTATTTTCCCGTGCCCGCTCATTTTGATTTGTGATACTTCTGGTGCGTTTTGCA
This sequence comes from Saprospiraceae bacterium, assembly GCA_031426295.1. Taxonomy (GTDB): domain Bacteria; phylum Bacteroidota; class Bacteroidia; order Chitinophagales; family Saprospiraceae; genus Opimibacter. The sequence continues at coordinate 718 of JANPKZ010000074.1, read as the reverse complement.
ATATCCATTCAATTTGTGTTACTATGGATTCCTCATTGTGGAAATATAGCAGGTCAACCCGATCCAGGAAGATATTTTCCATTTCAGGACAACTAGAAACGAGTTCCAGTCCGCCTGCTGCAAGTATTTCAAAATACCGCATGTTTGCAGAAGGGAAATTGGTATCGTCAATTGTATTAACATTGATTCGTGTGGTGTTAAAAAAGCGGGCCATTTCCATTCCCCTCAGACCTTGGCTTCGTATAAATTTACCCAGCGATGATTTTCCACACTTCTTTTGCCAAAGCGGTCCATGAATCCCTATCTGCAATTGAGGGAAATGATTGTGGATGATTTCCATTGTTCTTTGACGTTCAGGGCGCCAACCTCCTACAAAACCTACATCGACATTTGCCTGATCTGCCGGTTCAATACCATGAATTTCCAGATCGCCTGCCAATGGAATAAACGCAACGTTTGTTCTCGATATATTTTCTAGCATCTCCACGGAGGTTGAACCATATGTGGCTATATAATCGTACAGCGGGAGGCATCTGATTGTTTGCTCTTTAAAATTCAATAATGAATCAGGCCATATTAATATAAATTTTGTAGCTGGAAGGATTGATTTCAGAAACAGAAGTGCAGATGTGGTTACAGGTGCATTCGTAATACTGGCAATGATATCCGGTTGATAGTTTTTAGCTGTTACTACAAAATGCCTGTTAATTTTTTGTAC
>JANPKZ010000073.1:0-11069 GCA_031426295.1 Saprospiraceae bacterium | reverse complement strand
ATTTGATCCCGCCTATACCAGGTCAGCAACTTACCCTGATGATGACGGCATCGGATTTTCACGGCATCGTGTGCCCCTGGTTTCATTTTGTCAGTGGACAGGAATTAACAACCAGACAACAGTCTGTCCTGAAATAGGTACTAATACTTATTATGGAATTTTACTGGGAGATGTTAATGGAAATTTCCGCGAATAATTATAAACTGTAAGCAGGAAATTATTATTTTAAAACAGTTACCTGGCCAAACATGTGTTGGATAGAATTATCCTTCCTGTATGTAAGCGTATAAACATATACACCATCTAAAGCTGGCTGTCCATTTATGTTACCATTCCAAATACAATTCAAACTATCCTTACACGAATAGACAAGATTACCCCATCGATTAAATATTTCAATTTCAACAAGCTGTAAAGTGGGGTCTTCAGATACGATAAAAAATAGATCATTTTGATTATCGCCATTCGGGGAAAATACATTGGGAATAAGAAGAGAACACTCAGGATTTTGAATCGTAAACGAAGTATCGATCATGCAACCTAAACTGTCTTTGATAACGACGGTATGATGACCAATATTAACATCAGAAAACAGACCTGTTGTGTTGAATGCAGATTCGTTAAGTATAAATTCAATTTCTCCAGATCCATGTGCAGAAAGTTGAACCATTACCTGGCCACGCAGACATGTAGGTTGCTCAACAATCAGTTCATCTATGACAGGACCTGCAAAATTTTTAAGCAATACGTCAATCGAATCAATACAAATATTATGGCTCAACAGGTATACGGTGTAAAGTCCGGCTTCCAAATTTTCAAAAATTGGAACTGTCTGGTACATTTCACGATCCAACGAATATCCAGTTACACCTGCATCGTCTGAAATAATCTTAATAGCACCATTGTCGAAGCCACATGTAGCATCCGTATGTTCTGTTGATTGAATAGGGACGCCCTGAATCAATTCGATTGTAACATCCGAAGTAATCAAACAACCGGAGGCATCCTGCATGGCAACATTGTACGTACCACCTGTCAATCCGGTAAATTCATTTGTTAAAGAAAATACTCCTCCATTTAACGAATACGATAGGGGCAACTGATCGGATGTGCCTGATAAGAGTATAGAACCGTTTGATTTGTCGCAATATTCCGGAGATACAAGTATTTCATCGAACAGAGGACCTCCTATACTGTTCACATTGACTGTCTGAACAGTAGTGCATCCAAATGTATCACGAACTGATACAGAGTACGATCCCGAGTTCATATCTGTAAATAGCGATGTCGAACCAAATGATATTCCATCAATTGAAAAGGTTAGGGGACCGTGATCGGAATTTGCAGTTAAGCTGATGCTTCCATTATCCTCCCCGCATTGCTCATCCTGTACAAGAATATCTGTTATTACAGGTTGACCAGTTTCCTTTACGATGACATCTTCTGTAGAAATACAATTGAATTCATCGCGAACATAGACTGTATAATTTCCCGAGGCCAGGCTCTGGAACAGGCTTATATTCTGCCATGTGATGCTATCAATAGAATAATCTAAAATTCCTTCCCCAATTGTGTTGCTAAGTTCTATGATTCCGTTATGCGCATTACATTGTTCATCACTAATCAGGCTGATGAAGGTTGGAGCGAAAAACGATTCAATCGAAATTGACATTGTATCTGAGCAACCTGCATCATTTCTAATTACCAGGACATGTGTTCCGCCACTCAGGCCAGTGAAAAGGGAGTCTTCACCAAAAATAAAATTATCAAGTGCATATTGAAGACCACTTTCCAGGGATTCTATTATGATACGCCCATTATTTTCTCCACATATAGCAGGATTGACCTTTACAACTACCGGAAAAGCTGGCACATCCAATATATTGATAGTACGCGTAATGTTGCATCCCCATCCATCACGAACATCGATCTGATACTCACCAGGTACTACATTGTGAAAAATATTCGAGGACTGATACGCTCCTCCATCCATTGCAAACTGGATACCGGAAGGTCTGTTTTGTTGCATATTAACAACAACCATAGCATTTGAGCTTCCTGTGCATGGATCCTGATGCAGATCAATACTTGCAATCTGCAATGGTGGAACTGATCCCAGATATGATGTTCGCGATGTAGCTCCTGAAGAATAAAAAATGCCACCAGGTGGAGACATACTTACGTGTCTTACGGAATCCAATGGAGGATAAAAATAATTTATCATGCCTGTGACTGGCGAAACCAGGTATTGGCTGCCACAGCTATCATTTACAGCTGCCAATGCACGACCGGGCCATGTTTGATATTCTGTTATGGTATCATGCTGATTAAGACCTGATGTGTCAACACGAAACAGGGCTGCAGGCTCTGGAAAAGAAGAAGGTAATTCCCCAACAACATAAAGTTGACCATTATAAAATTCAAGATCATTGATGAACCCCTGGTTGATAGGGCCAAAATCCGCTACGATGCGCGTCTGTGAAGTTGCCGGATTAAAAATGGCAATACCATTCCGGTTTGTATTTGGATTGTAACCACTAAAATACATGATGCCACGAAAATCAATCGTCATGCCCACGGATTGAAAATCGCCTATGTCATATATCTCTGTGTATGCCGATGTGACCGTGTCGATTACATAAACTTTATCAAAGACAACACCCAAAAGCCGCTGGTCGGGATGAAATGCTATATCTCCCATATCACCCATGCCTGCGAGACGAACAAAGGATTGATCGGCAACATTAATTCGTTGTAATTCGGGAGCGCCACTGATGGCAGCAAATCCCTGCGAGTAGATCCATTGTGCTGATGTTGATCCGGAACAACATATCAGGAAAACTACCAATGGCAATAGACAGGACTTCGTAATGCTCATCGTTCAGAAGGAAAGTGTCAGATGTAATTTCAATCAGAAACTCCCTATTCCACGACTCATAAAAAAACAATGAATGCTAAATGTGGCCGGCGTCTTAATTGTATCGCGAAGGTAGGCGATATGGATCCGGAAGACTACGAAGTGATGTAAATTAAAGAACAACTTATAGCCGGTCCAACATTAAAAATGTTTAACATGACAAATCATTCACAATCCTGCCGTATGTTGTAATTCAAATACGAAAAATGGCCTGGTGGACAATTTTTATAGTTGGCATTGTGTTCATGACTCTCTATCTGGCTGGAGCCTTTAAGCCTAAAAAATAGACATGTTTAATTATTGATATCCACCACTTTTTTCAAAATTGCATCATCTGCCTTTTTCGTTTTCTCCACTGTTTTTTTTGGTTTAGCGGACTGGGATTTGGGGTGGTTTTTAATTGATGACTTGCCTGTGTGCTTCTTTGAAGATTTTTTTTGATCCGTATCGATGGAAACCGGATATTCTTTTCTTAACCCATGAAAAACAAATTGCCCAATTGCAAAAACTGCAAGGTGTTTTTCATTTTTTGTATCGGTTTCTTTGCTGGAAAAGTTGACAGTTGCTGGTTTGCTGGATAATAATTCAAATGAACCTATCTCGGTGCCATCATCTAATGTAATAACCAGCATCAGGATCGGGTAATGATAGACGTGAAATACAAAAGTGGAACCGTCCATAAATCGAAGGCTGGCTGTTTTGTCCCAAAAATTCCTGGTAAGAAGGGCAACCGGTTTGTCCTTGCGTTCTACAACTGTTTTCGGATTCCAATACCCTTTATTGCGTATATCATAGGTTGATTTGCCGATCTTGAACGTCCCTTTAGCTTTTTTCTTAAGATCAATAGACAGCATTTGAGATCCCCCTTTTAGTAGGATGGTATTACCTTTTTTAGTTTCCCACATCCATGGTGAAACTGCTTCATCAGTTTTTTTTGTCATAGAACCTACTTTAATAAAACATTAATTATTTGTAAAGCAAAGGTAAAGTCTATTCCAAAAGATTTCAAATTTTAATGTAAAACTTATAAAAATTTACATTGAGGCCTATAAACTTTACATTTAGAGGCTACATAATTGATATATAAAGACCAAAAATAGAAGCATCATATTCAATGATTTTTGAATACGCTTACCTTTTAACCACGTACTATTTTTACTACTAACCATCTTTACATCTTTACATCTTTACATCTTTACCATTTTTACCGAATACCGAATGGATTCGACAAGCTCACCACAAGTACCGAATACTTTTTTTTACCGAATACCGAATACTGAATACCGAGAACCTGGATTGAAGCAGAAACCCTTACAACAAATTCCATAATCCATGTCCAGTATCCCTTTTCAATTGATTAACTGGCCGGCACTCCCAAAAAAGGTCCAGCCAGGTGAGACTGGTACCAGTTCATCATCCATTATTCAGATCGATGGATTGCGAATTCGCATGGTCGAATATTCCCCAGGTTACATAGCTGACCACTGGTGCCGTAAAGGTCATATCGTTCATTGCCTGGAAGGTGAAGTGTTCAGTCAGCTTGAGACGGGTGAATCATTTTTGTTGACACCTGGCATGATGTACGTTGTATCCGACGAGATGAGCTCACACCGGTCACGCTCCCAGGATGGAGTAAAGCTTTTGATCATCGATGGAGATTTCCTGAAATAAGGTGTATGCATACATGATTTACGATCATTCGTATAATAATGAAGGTGGAATTTAGGGTCAACATTAATTTGCCCCATCCAAATTTCAATATTCAATAATGATCCAAAAAATTGTTTCCCTGATATTTTTTGTTCTACTCGCAATCCATGGTCGCAGCCAAAGTGAAGGGTATGCCACTAGTACTGACGGAACATCAATTTACTATCGGACCTTTGGTTCGGGTCAACCACTTCTGATCATTAATGGTGGACCTGGCATGAATAGCGAAGGATTTGAAAGTATCGCACGGGAATTGTCGAACAAAAACCTGACGATTATATATGATCAGCGTGGAACTGGAAAGTCTAAACTAAATAAGGTTGATGCATCGACACTCACCATGAAACTGATGATGGAAGATATTGAATGCCTGCGAGTACATCTGAAGATTCATAAATGGTCAATCCTTGGTCATTCTTTTGGAGGCATGATCGCTTCGTATTATGCAGGAATATATCCGGATAAAATTGATAAGCTGATTCTTTCCTCTTCAGGCGGTATAGATCTTGAATTACTCGACTATGTGGGTGATGCGATTACTTCGAAATTGTCAAATGAAGATCAGGAGGGCGTAAGATATTGGTCAGCCAAAGTTGCAGCAGGAGATACAACACATTATGCACGGTTACAAAGGGGAATTCATTTAGCACCTGCTTATGTTATGAATAAGGAATATCTGCCGGTGATTGCGGAACGGCTTACACAGGGAAATGCATTAGTCAATCAATTGATGTGGGATGAATTACGCAGGATAAAATTTGATTGCGTCCCGGCATTGGCTACATTTAGCAAGCCAGTATTGGTACTCCAGGGTGATAATGATATCCTGAAACCAGGTACCGCTGAGAAATGCCGTGATGCCTTCCGTAATGCAAAGCTTGTTTTTATCCCGCATTGTATCCATTATGGCTGGCTTGACAACAAAGAGTTTTATCTTAACGAGGTAAATTCATTTTTGACTTCTCAATAAAGATGTTTCATTTTGGACGCAGGCGATCAAAAGCTTCTTGATGATATCAGCCGGTATGGTTTTCATATCGTCAGCGTGATGGAGGATGCTGAAGGTCCTGGCTTCAGTTATACTGTAGGATTGTTTCAAACATACCGGCATCCGGAAGTTATTATCATAGGACTCAGACAGCAACTATGTCATATCCTGCTTAACAACATTCGTGAGGATATAAAGAATGGAACACGTTTTCAGACGGGTTCATTCTATCCGGGTGTTCTCGACGATTTTCAATGTGTGATGCTGGAAGTTCCCGCGCGGCATTTCAAGGAATATGCAGGATATGCCCTCTGGTATTATGTGAATGCCAAATTTCCACTTTTGCAATGTTTGTATCCTACTGTGCAGGGTATCTTTCCCTGGGAAAAGGAGTGGCCTGAGGATATTCAAAATCTGCAACCTGTTTTGGGCGATGTGAACCAGATCCGGTTTTGACGATATCTACACTCAATGGCTGAGGAAAAATACCTGTTTACTTCATCACGGTTAGGATTCAGAAATTGGATTGATGATGATGTCCTGCCTATGACTGACCTCAACCAGGATCCTGAGGTAATGAAATACTTTCCCTCCATTCAAAGCGAGCAGCAAACACGTGCTTTTATTGTGAGAATGAAATCGCAATTTCAGGAAAAGGGCTATTGTTACTTTGCAGTTGATCTACTTGTCGATAAGAATTTTATAGGTTTTATTGGCTTGTCAGTTCAAACATTCGAATCAGACTTTACCCCATGTATTGATATTGGCTGGAGATTAAAAAGAAGTGTTTGGAATGTTGGGTATGCAACTGAAGGTGCTGAACGATGTATTCAATTTGCATTTGCAGACCTGAAGTTGGAAGATGTCTATGCGATGTGTCCGGTAATAAACCTTCCTTCTGAAAATGTCATGAAAAAGATTGGTATGAAGAAAATTAAAACCTTTATACATCCTAAAATTCCTTCTGAGTCAGCATTAAAAAAATGTGTTCTGTATAAAATTTCAAAACCGGTCTGAATGTATCTCAGGAATGAATGTATAGAAGAAAAATATTTTATTGGTAAACACCTTACCATGTCATTTGCAAATAACCGTACGCCTGAATTGTGGAAAAGTTTTATGCCGTTCAGGGATCAGATTCTCAATCGTGTATCAACAGACCTTGTATCTCTGCAGGTGTTTGGACCTGAGTTCGATTTTACAAACTTCAACCCAAATCTCTATTTTGAAAAATGGGCTTTGGCGGAAGTATCAGATTATATATATGTTCCTGATGGTATGGAACCTTTTATGCTGCCAGCAGGTGAGTACGCGGTCTTTCTGCATCGGGGCCCCGCATCGGAAGGATTCAAAACATTCAGGTATATTTTTAGTGCATGGTTGCCTGATTCAGGTCTTGAAGTTGACGCCAGGCCGCATTTTGAGGTATTGGGTGACCGGTACATCAATGACAGCTTACTGTCAGAAGAGGAGATCTGGATCCCCATTCGCCAAAAGATCTGAGCTCCTATTGAACAACCTCCTACCTTCGGGACTTTATAGTAGACACATGTTGTATTTTATGAAATATACCCTTACGCTTCTGCTCCTTGCATTTTATACTTTCACATTTAGCCAGGTACCTCCCCTTTGGGAGAAGAAGGTTTCTCACGGATTACTGCAGCGGGTATCAGATGGAGAAAAGCATCCAGTAATCATCATTCTGACCGAACAGGCAGATTTGTCGAAAGGTACAATGCTGGATACCAAAGAGGAGAAAGGCAGGTATGCATACCAGCAATTAAGATCAACAGCAAAGCGATCACAGTCCAGCCTGATATCTGTTTTGGAAAATGAGAATGTTACCTATCAATCATTATGGATTATTAATTGCATTCAGTTGAATGGAGATTTATCTCTACTTGAGACTCTGGCCAGGCGCGATGATGTGGCACGTATAATAGACAATCCGATGATTGAATATACACGTCCGGTGCAGGAGCATCCATTTGATAACAGAGGATTAGATGTGACCTGGGGTATTGAGATGATCAATGCGAATGATGTATGGGCATTAGGTTATAGGGGTCAAGGTGTTACGGTGGGTGGAGCTGATACTGGGTATGAATGGCACCATCCGGCTCTGATCAATCAATATCGTGGTTATAATGCTGAGTTGGATACAGTAGACCATAATTATAACTGGCACGATGCTATCCATGAAATTGATACACTCAACGCCGATTCAAATAATATTTGTGGTCTTGATTCTCCATTTCCCTGTGATGACAGGGGACACGGTACGCATACGATGGGTACGATGGTTGGTCTTGACAGCATTAATGAAATCGGAGTGGCTCCCGAAGCAGAATGGTGTGGCTGCAGGAATATGGAACGTGGATATGGTTCGCCATTTTCGTACCTGGAATGTTTTGAATGGTTCCTGGCACCCACAGATCTCAATAATCAAAATCCGGATCCTTCTTTAGCACCACATGTTATTAATAATTCATGGGGCTGTCCAAAGATTGAAGGATGTGATTCTACGAATTGGCATATTCTTGAAATGGCAGTGAATAACTTGCGACAGTCAGGTATTGTAGTTGTGGTTTCTGCAGGGAATGACGGACCTGCATGTAGTACCATTGCTGTAGCGCCTGCATTTTTTGAAGGAAGCTTTTCAGTAGGGGCAACTGCAATTAATGATTCTATTGTTGGATTCAGTAGTCGCGGTCCTGTATTGGCTGATGGCAGTAACCACATAAAGCCCGACGTATCAGCACCCGGATTAAATATTCTCTCTTCAACACGTGGTGGTAACTATGGATTTTCATCTGGTACCAGTATGGCGGCACCACATGTTGTTGGATTGGTAGCGCTCATGATTTCTGCAAATCCGGATCTTGCAGGCCATGTAGAGATTATTGAAGATATTATCGAGCAAACTGCAGTACCTAAAACTACTGATCAGAATTGTGGCAATGAGCCTGGTACAGAAGTGCCAAACAATACATATGGCTATGGTCGTATTGATGCACTAGCGGCAGTAAATGTTGCGCTGGCACTTATGGTAAGCACAGATGAAACCGAAGATGATGCCTCCATCCTTATCTATCCAAACCCGGCCGATGAGTATGTCTTAATAGATCTCGGAGATCGTCAAGGAAAAACTCGAATTCAACTATTTGATATCAACGGCAGAGCAGTGTTACAAAAAGTGGAATCAGGTAATCACCTGGTTCGACTTGAATTAGTTGACCAGCCATCCGGTATTTATTTTTATAAATTGCAATATGATGGCGGAATGGCACAGGGGAAAATCCTGGTGCATTGATAATTTCGAGTCACTTCGACTCCAATTTCGAGTCACTTCGACACATTCGACTAGCTCAGTGCAACGCTCCGCTCAGTGACCGAAATGATATCAGTAATTTAAACTGTCTGACGGTCGTTGAGCGGAGTCGAAACGGCACGTCGTATAGCTGAGTCAAAACGACACGTCGCATAGCGGAGTCGAAACGGGCAGCAATTCCGGATTTTATTTCGTTATATTTAATCATCGCCCCGGGCGATGTTCCTTTTAATTCGTTTCGAAGCTGACCAGGTTCGACTGTGATTAAAACTCTGCGGGATTTTCTTCCATTTTTTATTCACTAATTTCCTTTCAACATGAAAAATGTCTTTACCATTCGCATGTGTATTGCTTACATGGCAGTACTTACTTTTTCTTTTATGCAGGCACAGGGTATTACATCACCAAATACCCCAAGCCCGGCTGCTACAGTTTCACAAACTCTTGGCATTTCAAAAATTACGGTGGAGTATAGCAGGCCTTCCGTCAAAGGCCGCGTCATCTGGGGCGACCTGGTACCGTATGGATGGAATGTTCAGTTTTTCGGCAATCAACAATCCGCACCCTGGCGTGCTGGTGCCAATGAGAATACAGTCATTGAATTTTCACATGAAGCAAAAGTGGAAGGCAAAACTGTTCCTGCCGGCAAATATGGTTTGTTTTATGTGATCAATAAAGACGATATGGGTGAAGTAATTCTATCTAAAGACAACAGGTCATGGGGTAGTTTCTTTTACGAACCAGCGAATGATCAGATGCGCGCCAGCATTAAGCTTCGCAGCCATCCGATGACAGAATTGTTGACGTATGATTTTATCAACCTCACTAAAAATTCTGCTGAACTCGTACTCAACTGGGAGAACAAACAATTGCCCGTTCGGATTGAAATGGATGTGGATGCCATTGTGATCAATAATGCGCAGCAGGAATTGAAAGGTCCGGTTGGCTTCAACTGGCAGGGCTATTCTTCGGCAGCTAATTATTCTTTAACGAATAAAGCAAACCCTGAGATGGGTCTGCAATGGGCGGATCGTGCCGTCACCATGAATAAGAATTTTAATACGCTTACTGTTAAGTCAGGATTATTAAAACACATGGGTAAGACTGCAGAAGCTGATAAGATTATGGAGGAGGCTATTACGTTGGGCACTGAAGCAGAATTGAATACGTATGGATATCAATTGCTCAACGAGGGAGATCATGATGGAGCCATCCGCATCATGAAACTCAATACCGTCAATCATCCTGCCAGCGCGAATGCATGGGACAGCCTTGGTGAAGCTTATGCTACGAAAGGGGATAAGGATAATGCCATCAAGAATTTCAAAAAATCGCTTTCACTTAATCCCAGTGATGCTGTGCGCGCGAATTCAGAAAAGTATCTGAAGAAACTGGGTGCTATGTAATTGCCCTCGGATAAAAATTGACGATCCTTTAGAGGATCGGGTTAGAGCTTTTTCATCTTTATTTGCTCTGGTCAGGAGATCAGGCGAGTTGAGATGGAAAGGCTTTTTTTATAGGGTGGAGTTGGAGTGGATCTTATGGAGAGTAGGCGTGCCAAACTTTTAAAAATCACTATATATTTGAAATTTATTGTGACATATTTATTTAACGAATATGTAATTAGTTGTAATTAAAGACTCTATAACTGAAAATTCGATACTTTCTGACTCCCCTAAATCAACACGCTTCTAAAAATATTTACATTTCCAGAATAGTTAGTGAATGAACATTCATTTATATTTGCTGTCGTGAGAGAGTGAGAGAAGTGAGAGAAGTGAGAGGAGTGAGAGAGTGAGAGGAGTGGGAGGAGTGAGAGAGTGAGAGGAGTGAAGAGGAGTGAGAGGTGTATATTATTTCCAATTTCCTTTTCCAATTTCCTTTTCCAATGTCCTTTTCTAATTTTTTAATTGCTACAAAATCCAAAATCCAAAATCCAAATTCTAAAATCAAAAATCTGTCCTGAGAATCCGCGACGAACATAAGGAAGCCACCATACGCGAGCAAGCCATTGAAATGATCGTATCAGAAGGATTCGATGGCTTCAGTATGCAAAAACTCGCCAAAGCCGCAAATGTTTCACCCGCCACCATCTACATCTATTTTAAAAATAAAGAAGACCT
>JANPKZ010000072.1:0-21013 GCA_031426295.1 Saprospiraceae bacterium | reverse complement strand
TTTTAAAAATCCTTCTTTGTGATCTGGAGCTATTTCCTTTAATCGCAGGAGTTCAAAAGTTTTCCATGCTTCAGGTGTACCATCAGGTATAGATTCTTCCACACTGAAGACCAGGTATTTTTTTTCTCCTGGTGAAAGTTCGCATGTAAATTTCCCTATGCTCTTCACATCTTCATGAATATCTAATCCCCGCTCTGCTTCCCGCTGATATTCCCTGTCATGATACCAGTCACCGTTAGGATGGAAATCAAAACCTGTGTGATACATGTAGAGTACAGGTGCACCCGCCATCGGGCGGATCTTTAATTTATCGGTGCTCACAATTTTATGCGAGTATTCGAGACTGGATGATTCCCTCGAAAGGTGATGATAATCCCTGTTCGCAAACAAGGGTGTTAATTCAAGCCTGTATGGATCGCTTCCCGTGTTTTCATATTCTACCACACTTGTATTGGACCCAAACACCATGAAGACTGTCCTGCTAATCGAAAAAGAAGAAGAGGTAAATTGTGTTGTTGGCAGGGGATCTCTTGTAAATTCCTTTATAAGTCGATATCCTTCAGGATGAATGGTGCCGGGGTATTGATTGGAAGAAATAAAAATATCTTCTTTTCCGGTGATTACCTTTTCTTCAACTCCGGAGACCAAAACTCTCCTGTCTGTTGGAGGATTGAAAGCAGCGACTAAGAGACCATGATAGCGCCTCGTGTTGGCTCCGCATATACCTGATGAGGCATAACCGCCAATGCCATTGGTCACAATCCATTCCCTGGTGGATACGGATTCGAAGTCAGGTTGATGAAAGGTCAGTGTTTGCTTTTTCAAAGGTCGGGTCCAAAAATAGCTTAAAAGGTGAAAGGATGAATAGGTAATTAATTTTCCATTTTTCTGACCCGGTGTGCTTACGTTAACCATACTTCAGCCTTAGCTTTATCTTTAGCTTATGTTCGACATTATTATCATCGGAGCAGGACCTATCGGCATGACATGTGCGATTGAAGCAAGGCGTGCGGGACTCAATGCCCTGATGATTGACAAAGGGATGATGGTCAACACCCTGTTCCATTTTCCAACCAATATGACCTGGTTCTCAACATCCCAGCTCCTGGAAATTGGTGGAGTGCCTTTCATCAGTCATAATGAAAAACCTACGCGACGCGAATCACTTGAATACTTCCGGAGAGTATTCGATACATGGGATCTCCAGGCAAAATTTTATGAAGCTGTAACAGATGTAAAAAAATCACAAGACCATTTTGATGTTGTCACATCTAAGAGTACATATTCATGTAAAGCGGTGATCGTGTCTACAGGCTTTTATGATCTGCCTGTGCTGATGAATATTCCTGGAGAAGATTTACCTAAGGTGAGACATTATTATGATGAGCCCCATCCGTATGTAGGACAAAAGGTTGCTATCATTGGTGCCGCCAATAGCGCGTGTGATGTTGCTCTCGAACTATTTTACAAAGGTGCTGAAGTCACCATGATCATTCGTTCTGCCACAATTAATGATCGGGTGAAATACTGGATCAAGCCCAATATTGAAAACCGCATAAGAGAAGGTTCCATTAAAGCGTATTTCAATAGTCACCTGACACAAATTAATGAACGATCAATTGAACTCCAAACACCTGATGGTCTGCTGGAAATACCCAACGATTTTGTTCTAGCAATGACAGGGTATCAACCTGACTTTACTTTTTTGAAAAAAATTGGCATTCAATCCACCGACGAAATTGAACCTGAACTGGTGTATGATCCCATATCGCATGAATCTTCCGTAGCCGGTATCTATGTTGCAGGCGTGGTATGTGGAGGCATGTGTACGAATAAATATTTTATTGAAAATGCCCGCGATCATGGTGAAAAGATCATCCGCCATTACCTGTCACAGCACCTGGAATCAGCGATTGCTTAAGTAACGCCTCATGGAAGAATGTCAAATGCTTCTGCAATGTGATACGATTTACGATCTGCGAAATCAGCTATCTGATGACGGCAACTAAATCCATTAGCAATCACCATCGCATCCGGTTTAGATCGGATGGATGGGATCAGCACACGCTCTGCCATTTGTTTCGACACATCATAATGTTTGGCTTCATATCCAAACGATCCTGCCATGCCACAACATCCGCTGTCAATTTCCTCATACAATACATCCGGCCATAAGGCAAAAATGTTGCGGACTGGCTCCATGCCAAACAATGACTTCTGATGGCAATGTCCATGCACCAAAATGTGATTTGATTTGGGATGGATCTTGTGCTGAAGATTTGTTTTTATAAGCAGATCGCTTAGCACACGTTCAAACGTTTTTATTTTTTTCAAAGCAAATGCTGTTTCTGTATCATCGATCAGATCCGGAATATCATCTGTCCATGCAGATACACAGCCGGGTTCCAGAACAGCAATCGGAATATTTTTTTCAAGCCATGGTTTCAGTTTGGCAACCGCAGGTTTGACCAACTCTGATGCCTCGTCCAGGAATCCATGTGATATCCTCGGTCTCTGGCAACATCCCACATCGAGCAGCAATACTTTCTGTCCTAATGCTTCTAATACCTTAACTGCTGCCTGGCCACTTTCTGGCTGGTGACATTGTGTATACGTATCGACCAATAAAATAATATCTGGTGCTGGATTCGTGAGCGTTTGTTCTTTATCTAACTGCGTCCACGTCCGTTCCGCGTACTCTGGTAAATGCCGGCGTGAATCCATGCCTATCGATTTCATCACCATCTGTCGTAAACCAGGTAATGACTGCACAGTATTAATGATTGATGCTTTTCGTCCTGAAAATTTTCTTGCCAGCTCTGTGCTACGCGCAATCATTTTATCCTTCAGTGAAATACCATGGTGTTTATATTGGTGCTGCATGACTTCACTTTTGAGGCGAGCCATATCAACACTGCTTGGACATTCTGCTTTACATGCTTTGCAGGAAATACACAAATCGAGAATTTCCGGGAGGCCTTTGTTTTTTAGTCCATCTTCCAGTTGCCCCGACATTGCGAGACGTAATGCATTTGCGCGACCCCGTGTACTGTCACGTTCATCAAGGGTTACCATAAAGCTCGGACACATAGTACCACCACTCACTTTCCTGCACGCGCCCAGACCCGAACATTGATGAACAGCAGTATAAAAATCATGCTGATCCCTGTATCTGTAGACAGGATTGAAAGGAAGGTCTTTGTAGGCTGCACCATAGCGGAGATGACTATCGATCGGTGGCGGATCGACGATCTTGCCAGGATTCATCAGGTGATGCGGATCGAATATGTTTTTTGTTTTTTCAAAAGCAGCATAAATACGATCCCCATAAAATTCCCTTAAAAAGCCACTTCGAACAATCCCATCTCCATGCTCACTGCTCCATGAACCTTTATACTTAACGACCAGTTGAAAAACTTCATTGGCAATTGCTTTGAAGTGATCAATATCTTCCTGTACCCTCAGGTCGAGAATTGGTTTAATGTGGATTACACCTACACTTGCATGTGCGTAATAGTCTACCCCAACATTCCGTTTTTCACAGATCTCAATTACACCTGCAATGAATGCATCGAGGTGTGGCAATGGAATGGCAGCATCTTCAATTACCGGCACTCCTTTTTTATCTGTGGGCTCACCCAGTAATAATCCAAGACCACGTTCACGTATGCCCCAGATATCATGAAATATTTTTCCTTCCGGGTAATAATCATGCGCATATCCAAAATGCTGGTTTCGCAGATCTTCATGCATCGTCTCTGCGCGCAAACGCAATTCTTCCGCATCATTTCCATAAAACTCAATGATCTGTATGGAGTCCGGATCACCTTTCAGGAAACCACACATTTGTGATGTCTCCATATTTTTCCGACTGTATCCAATCAATAACCTGCTCAATATTTCTACTGCTGAAGGTGCATACTTTACCATCGTCTGGACAGCCTTAATCGCATCCTGTGCATGATCAAACTGTACAACACTGACCCCTTTACATTTCGGCAGCGCAACAACTTTCACTTTTGCTTCAAGGATAATAGCAAGTGTGCCTTCACTCCCAATAATGATCCTGTTGAGATCACCATAGCCGGCAGTAATAAAATCATCGAATGCATATCCACCCACTCGCCGCATCGTCTTTGGATAACGATCTTCTACTTCTGCTTCAAGGGGTACAACGAGATCCATCATCTGCCTGTAGATCGGCTGATCGACGTCATCGCTTTCCAGTTTTAACAATAACTCTTCATGCGTTAAAGGTCGTGTGGTGATGATCGTACCATCGGCCAGCATACATTTTAATTCAAGTACATGATCGCTTGTCTTTCCATACAGGATGCTTTTTGTTCCCGATGAATTATTAGCGATCATGCCACCCAGGGTTGCACGTGTACCTGTAGCAGGATCGGGTGCAAATTCAACGCCTGATTTTTTTAAATATTGATTGAGCTGTGAACGAATAACTCCGGGTTGTACAGTAACCTCATTGTTTTCAAAACTGAGAATGCGGTTCATGTACTTGGAAAAATCAAGTACAATGGCTTCAGCAACGGTTTGCCCCGCAAGGCTGGTGCCGCCACCCCTGGGCAGAATAGGTATTTTAAATTGTTGTGCTATATCCACACATATGCGCACATCCTCTTCATCCCTGACACAAACAACAGCATGGGGCGTGATTTGATAAATACTCGCATCTGTAGCATACATTCCTAATGTGATAGGATCTGTATACACATCACCTTTTACAGAAGCTTTTAATGCTGTAAGAAAACCGGAAGGTTGAACTATCATGGTGATATGCGCACCGGATTTATTTCTTCAAAAAATATATCGTCATTGGGAATGTCAAACAGGAGCTTATTGGCCACTCCATTATTGTCTTTCAAAATCTGTACTGTACCAAAACCAAACCAGGCTTGCTCTTCCATCCAATGGATCTCATATGTATCATGGTGCCAGTGCGTGAGCTTCGCTTTTAATTCAGGCGCCGGGACAAAATTAAGAATGAGTTCATTACCGGATGTTTCAATCCGGATATCTCCATATACAGGATCAGAATAAAGGCCTGCAATTTGGGTTGCTGAGAGTGTAGGTTTCGTACCAGGAATCCGCGCATCGGTGCGTTCTTTAATTCGTTGCGCGCGATCAAGTATTCCTGCTTCATTTTGTTTGATGCCTCGTTCTTTCCAGTCATGCTGCGGAAGACCTAACAGCTTGTCAAGGATTTCAAAGGTTAACATTGGTCCGATACTATTCATGGTGTTGGTCAAAACGACAACACCAATGTTATCATACGGCAGGAGTGTAACACTTGAATACATGCCATCATAGCCACCGGTATGTGAAGCCACAAAGTGTCCCTGGTAATCATTCAGACCCCAACCTAATCCATACCCTGCAAAATTTCTTCCGTATACCTCATGTGCGCGCGAGCTTACCGGAAAATTTGCATGAGGAGTCCACATAATGCTCTGGCTTGAGGGTAAAAACAATGTGTCATTTCCTATGATGCCATGCTGGAGCTGAAGATCAATCCATCGGAGCATATCATCAGCAGATGAAATGATCCCTCCGGGTGCACCCATGTTATCCCAATTGACCCAGTCGATCGGATTATTGATCTCTCCTTCGGGTTTATGAGGTGTTGCTACATTGGTGGTGCCAGCAATTTGGTCTGTAGATGTAATCGTTCTTTTCATTCCAAGCGGATCAAAAAATGTTGCTTTCACATATTCCGCCCACGTTTTTCCTGTCACAACTTTGATCACTTCACCGGCAGCGATGTACATCACGTTTGAATAACCATATCCATTTCTGAATTCAAATTGTGCAGGTAAATGGGCAACATGTTTGACAACTTCTTCTGCACTATAGTTGCTGCGGTACCAGATAAAATCTCCGCTAAATGTTCCGAGACCAGAGCGATGGCATAATAAGTCACGCACGGTCATCATTTCTGTCACACATGGATCGTACAATTCGAAATAGGGTAACCATTTTCGCACAGGATCATCCCAGGTGATCTTACCATCATCCACCAGCGTGGCCAATGAAGCAGCAATAAATGCTTTTGTATTGGACGCGATGGAATACAGTGTATGTTCATCCACCTTAGCATTCTTACCTTCTTCCAGGACACCAAATCCTTCAGACAATATAACTTTTCCATCTTTGATAATACCCACTGACATACCGGGTACATCATATGTTTGTCGCCATTGTTCAATGAGGACACTCAATTGTTTATCCTGCGAGAAAATAAATCCCGGAGCAGTAATCAGCAACCAAAGCGTCGCAATCCACACAATATTTCTCTGCATCATAATATCAGTCTAAGCCTAAAATTTTTCTGTTTCGTTTGGTGTCTGTTTCACATCCTGCAAAATCATCAAATCGTCTGTTTGTTACTTTGATGATATGGCTCCTGATTAATTCCGCTCCTTCTGCGGCGCCCTGCTCACTGTCTTTCAGGCAGCATTCCCATTCGAGTATGGCCCAGCCATTATAATTGTATTGCGCCAGTTTACTAAATATGGCACCCCAGTCAATTTCACCGTCGCCCGGACTTCTGAATCTTCCCGGCCTGTCAATCCAATCCTGGTATCCGCCGTACACACCACTGGTACCATCCGGATTAAACTCAGCATCCTTTACATGAAACATCTTGATGCGCTCTTCATACAGATCAATAAACTGGAGGTAATCCATTTGTTGCAGTACGAAATGGCTAGGATCATAATTGATACATACACGCGGATGCTCATCACATATATCAAGGAAACGATCAAAGCTGGCACCATCGTGCAGGTCTTCACTCGGATGTAATTCAAAACAGAGGTCTACGTTGTGCTTATCGAAAGTCCTCAGGATAGGCAACCAACGATTTGCTAATTCGTCGAAAGCTTCTTCGATGAGTCCTTCGGGGCGTTGTGGCCAGGGAAAAACATATGGCCATGCAAGGCCACCACTAAATGTCACATGTGCTTTAAGTCCAAGATTGGCGCTTGCCTGTGCGCCGAGCTTTACCTGGTCTATCGCCCATTCTGTCCTCGCTTTTGGCTTGCCTCGCAATTCTGGCGGAGCGAAACCATCAAATAGCAGATCATACGCGGGATGAACTGCTACAAGCTGGCCCTGGAGATGTGTGGAGAGCTCTGATATTTCAAGTCCATATGACTGGACTTTACCTTTCAACTCATCGCAATAGGTTTTGCTTTCGGCCGCCTTTTTGAGATCGATCAGCCATGCGTCAAGGGTTGGCATCTGAATGCCCTTAAATCCATGTCCCGCTGCCCATTTACAAAGGCCATCCAGACTGTTGAAGGGAGCTTCATCACGGGTATACTGGGCTAAAAAAACACCGGGACCTTTCATCTGAGTCATATTTAAAAATTGAATGGAACAATATACTTGAGATTCGATAAAAATTGGGGTGAAGGAAGGAAATGAAAGATATTTGCTTTATGCCAAAGGAATCAAAACCTCACTATATCGAGGATGTGTATGAGGTCGTACGCTCCATTCCGCGTGGGAGGATTTCCACCTATGGAGCGATAGCTGATTTCCTGGCCCTGGGCTCTGCACGGATGGTGGGGTATGCATTGCGGCACTCAAGTATTATGGATGGTCCCATTCCTGCACATCGTGTGGTGAACAGGGCAGGGCATCTCAGCGGGAGGCTTCATTTTCCCGATCCAAAATACATGCAGCGGACGCTTGAAAAAGAAGGTGTGAAAGTGAAAAATGATACCGTGGTCGAATTTGACAAACAATTCTGGCATCCTTCGGAAAACTTACTTTAAGGGTGAAAATTAGTAGGTAAAAAGTTGATGCACAATGAGTTATGACAGTGTGGCATACCTAGGTATGCCACACTGTCATAACTCATTGATTATCAATACATGTAAAATTTTGTGCCTGTTTATTCGTCACATATTGACGAATTTTACTACTTTTGTAATGTCGTTTAAAACTAAAGATCATGCTGGCACAAAATCTTCAATATCTCCGCAAAAAATCAGGTTTCTCTCAGCAGGAACTGGCGGACAAGCTGGATATCCCAAGGACTACCTGGAGCGGGTATGAATTGGGCAAAGTGGAGCCAAATATCAACATGCTCCAGAAGATCTCTTCATTTTTTAAAAAGCCCATTGATCACCTTCTGTCAGAACGGATCGATTTTGATGATCTCGAGATCGCCAAAGGAGAGCAATTCCGCGTCCTGGCGATCACTATGGACAAAGATCAAAGAGAAAATATTGAGCTGGTGTCTGCTAAAGCTGCAGCGGGGTACCTGGAAAGCTTCCAGGATCCTGAATACATCAGTGAGCTCCCTAAAATGTCGATTCCTGGCCTCCCTGATGGCAGTTACAGGGCTTTTGAAATACGTGGAGACTCAATGCTCCCAATGCCATCCGGTTCCCTCGTGGTTTCCAAATATGTTGAATCCTTACGGGATCTCAGGGATGATAAGACCTATATTATCATTACCCGTGAAGGTGTCGTGTATAAGCGGATCAAAAATCACGCAGACCAGAGTTGTGTCACGGCCATCTCCGATAATGAGATATACCCTCCTTACACCATATCCTATTCTGATATAGCCGAGATCTGGCGATATCATGCGCATATCGTCTTTTCAGATGCTCGTCAGCAGCATACCGACTGGCTCCAGGAAACGGTTATGGATATGCAGAAGAAACTCAACGCCCTGCAGACAAAGGCCTGAGAAAATTGCTGTTCAACAACAAGCTATTAACGGAGAATTCTCATATGCTACCTCAAAACTGACTAATTTTGCGGTCAGAAATTGACGCGCAGCTCGTATGAAAGACTATAGTCATGTGTTTAATGCACATCCCCAATATATCGATTCACTTTACAAGGCTTACCAGCAGGATCCTGAAAGTATAGATGCCTCCTGGAGGTTGTTTTTTGATGGATTCGAATTCGGCTCCAATGGTAATGGCCATACTGAAACCGCTACCAGTGGTTCCCCTATTGCTGATCAGGATGCTCTCAAGGAATTTGGTGTGATGTCACTTATAACGGGTTTCCGTAATCGTGGTCACCTGCTGTCCCGGACCAACCCGATCCGCCCACGTAAAAACCGGATGCCACATCTTGACCTGGCTGATTACAACCTCAGTGAGGCTGATCTGGACCGCCCATTCAAAGCGGGTATCGAGATCAATATGCAGGATGCAAAACTGAAAGACATTCTGAATCAGCTTCGCCTGATCTATTGTGGAAGTATCGGTTTCGAATTCGCGCATATAGAAAATCGCGAAAAACGTACATGGCTTGGTGAGCGTATCGAAAAACGCGCCATGAAAAAAGAGAATGATGACTATGGCCTGGATCTGACAACTAAAAAAAGGATCCTTGAAAAACTAAATGGCGCAGTCGTCTTTGAAAAATTCCTGCACACGAAATATGTTGGACAAAAACGTTTTTCACTGGAAGGTGGCGAAACAACTATTCCCGCGTTAGATAATATTATCTCGTTGGGTGCCAGCATGGGTGCAGAAGAATTTATTTTCGGCATGGCACATCGCGGACGTCTGAATGTGCTTGCGAATATTCTTGGCAAAACGTACGAACAGATCTTCAATGAGTTTGAAGGCAACATGATGCCCGAACAAAGTTTTGGAGATGGTGATGTAAAATATCATTTAGGATTTTCTTCACAGATCACGGATGCGTCAGGTAAAATACTTCACCTGAAACTCGTTCCGAATCCATCTCATCTTGAATCCGTTGATCCTGTTGTAGAAGGTTTTTCACGAGCGAAAGCAGATCTGTTATATAACTCTGATTACAGCAAGATCATACCGATCCTGATCCATGGTGATGCTGCTGCTGCTGGCCAGGGAGTGGTCTATGAGACTGTGCAGATGTCACAGTTGGAAGGATATCATACAGGTGGTACAATTCATTTTGTCATCAACAACCAGATTGGTTTCACCACGGATTTTGATGATGCACGATCTTCTACATATTGCACTGCAGCTGCCAGTCTTGTACAGGCACCCGTATTTCATGTGAATGGTGATGATCCGGAAGCAGTTGTGTTTGCAACGCGCATGGCGACAGAATACCGCATGAAGTTTAACAGCGATGTCTTTATTGACATGGTGTGTTACAGGCGTCATGGCCACAACGAAGGAGATGATCCGCAGTTTACGCAGCCGGAGATGTATGAAAAAATTTCTGACCATCCGAACCCACGTGAAATCTACGTAGAGAAACTTTCCAGTCGTGGTGATGTGGAAGCAAAACTTTCTGAAGACCTGGAAAAAAACTTCTGGAATGAATTACAAAAACGTCTTGAGTTAGTCAAGGAAAAGAAACTTCCATATCAATACCAGGAACCGGAACTAGCATGGAAACAATTGAAAAAACATGCTTCACTTGAAGACATGTTGACCATTCCTAAAACCGGTATTGATGCAGCGAAGGTGAAAGATCTCCTCGAATGTTTGCATAAGCTTCCGGAAGATTTTCATCCACTTAGTAAAATCACGCGAATCAATAAGTCGAAACAGAAGCTCATTGATGAAGGAAAAATCGATTGGGCATTAGGGGAGTTACTTGCGTATGGAAGCCTGCTGACACAGGGTATGAATGTGCGGATGAGTGGACAGGATGTGAAGCGTGGTACATTCTCGCATCGTCATGCTGTGGTGTATGATCACGAAACGTATGCGGCGTATAACCGATTGAATCATCTTGCGGAAGAGCAGGGGCGGTTTATGATCTATAATTCACTGCTCTCAGAATTTGGTGTGCTGGGTTTTGAATATGGTTATTCCCTGGCGAGTCCGGGACATCTTGTATTGTGGGAAGCACAATTTGGTGACTTCTTCAATGGTGCGCAGACGATAGTGGATCAGTATATCAGTGCTGCAGAAAGCAAGTGGCACCGGATGAGTGGTCTTGTGTTACTATTGCCACATGGGTATGAAGGACAGGGTCCTGAACATTCCAGTGCGCGTCTTGAAAGATTTCTACAGGCGTGCGGAGATGGTAATATGGTCATTTGTAATATCTCTACTCCTGCCAATTTCTTTCATTTGTTGCGCAGGCAGATGACATGGAATTTCAGGAAGCCATTGGTGGTGATGTCACCCAAATCGATGTTGCGTCATCCGCTTTGTATTTCACCTGTTGAAGATTTGTATACAGGAACGGAATTCAAACCTGTCATTGAGGAAGAAGTTACAGCAGCGCAGGCGAAAAAAATCAAACGTATTATATTCTGTTCCGGTAAGATCTACTATGATCTGCTGGAGGCGAAAGAAAAAAATAATGTTCGTGATGTGACGATCGTCCGTGTCGAACAGCTATATCCGTTGAATCGTCCATTGCTTGAGGGTATTGTGAAAAAATATCCGGGAGCTGAAAGGTACTGGGTGCAGGAAGAGCCTGGGAATATGGGTGCGTGGAATTATATCCAGACCAAGCTTCCGGAATTTGAATGGAAGGTTATTGCACGACGGATCAGTGCTTCTCCTGCGACAGGACATAAGAAGTTACATGATGAGCAGCAGGCGAAGATTGTGTCTGATGCGTTGATGATCCAGGTGGTGGAGAAGGTGGGGTCGCCTGCGCCTGCAGCGGACTAGTAAGAAATCCGTATTCAGTATTCGGTATTCGGTTCTTGTCATACGTGGTATGCTGGGGGGTTATCAAAATATCTCTTTGCGTTGCCTGTATTTTCTGAATCTCTGCGTCTCTGCGTGAGATTGATTCTTTGCGAGCTTTGCGTTTTGCGCGACCCATTGACTTCAAAAAAAATCCCATGTCAAATGAATGACATGGGATTCCCAAAAAGTGGGATATAAGATTTATCGCTGAACGACGATTTGACGATGTTCGAGAGGTTCTGCTCCGTTCATAATCCTGAGCAGATAAAGACCTGCCTGAAGATTTGTCTGGCCGAGATCGATGTATTCCTGATTCGTATTGTCGGATACTTTGCGTGTGAACACGAGTCTTCCTTCGATGTCATAGAATTCGAGGGATGTGGGTTGATCCAGTGAGTTGGCATCCCATGTTACCTGAAGACCATCAGATGTTGGGTTTGGATAAACCGTAAATTCTCTGCCTGTTGTTGTTCCTTTTCCGAAGACTACGGATTCAATTGGAGAAACTTTTCCAGAAGCATCACGGTCTACCATATGCAGTCGATAGTATGCATTCAGATTTGCGTCAGTTCCATTGTAAACATTCACATCCGTAAAGCTGTAATTTTCTACACTATAGCTTTCACCTGCTGCTTCAACTCTTCCAATGTTTGACCAATTCTTTTTATCAAATGAACGCTGAATCATAAAATGACTTGTATTTACTTCATTTACTGTTGACCAGGTTAAGAGAGAGTTTCTTTCACCAGATTTTTCAGCATTAAATGCTACTAAGTCTAAAGGCAGAGGTGCTGCTATACTAGGCACAAAATCTGTGAGGTCAACATTGATGTTTGGTGAACCAGTTGATGAAACATATAACTGAATTTTAAAGTCATCAACATCAATGCCAGCAGGTGCGCCGGCAGGGTTACAATTATTATTTGTACAAATGTTTATTGTACCCACATTAACCCACGTATTAAGAACCCAATTTGTTGGGAAATTGCCAAAACCACATGATCCGCATAATCCAGTTGCAACTACAGTACCCGGAATTCCACCTCCAGTACCAGTATCAGTTCCTGCTAGAGGATTTGTAGTTTCATTAAAGTTAGTTCCCGGTGTCGTTGATTGAATAAGATCAATATCCCCTACAGGGACTGTTAATGGCCACCAAATCCTGTAAGTTAAATCCACAAGGAAATTATCTGTTGTTGGAATTGTAGATCCGATCGCTCTAACTTCAACGTTAAATTGTCCGGCAGCGCCAGGAATAAGTCGAATCTCGAATTGCCCTGGAATTGGTTGTGCCTGTAGAAACCCTGCACAGAGGACGAATAATATGAGAATGTAAAGATTTTTCATTGTAATTATTTTTGAATAGAATAATTGCCGGTTTTTTTTCTTAGTTATTGTTGTGCGCTGTTAGGACATCTCCTGGCGTTGATAAACCAACATTCGTAAGAATAACATTTCTATCATTTCCACCTCCATTGTAAAGGGTAAATCCGTTCATATTTAAGTCAGCCCTGTTGTAACCAGGAACTGAATTACCAGGAGTAGAGAGACCTACAACACCTAAAACTATACTCCTGTCATTACCGCCACCATTATAAAGTACAAAGCCATTGAAGTTTGCATCACCGGCCCAAAGACCTAGCGCACCTCCTGTCAATACCTTCATTGGAGTTACTGGCTTAATAACTGTTCCATCATCAAATGCGATACCCGCAAGTGTAAAGTCAACCACCATTGCTTGTGGTGCATTGCTCAGGGAATACGTTATGTTTGATCTTACACCTAAATGATTTCTATGACGAAGGCCTATGTAATAATTCCCATCCGCAACACCTTGGATAGCTAATTGGCTAATTCCATCAAGGTCCACTATATTTCCATCACGCTGAACTAATCCAGCTTTTGAAGCTACAATTTGTGTAGGAGTAGAGGAATTTCTTAACTCTACTACTATCCAGTCTACTATATCATTCCCGTCAGCAGGTTGATCAAATACCGCAGTACTGGAAACAGTTTCCCCGCCACCGTATGCAGTATGGACATAATTTAAGTTCCATGTATTTCCAGCATAAGGTTCTGTAGTTGGGATCATGTTTCCAACTCTTAAACCATCACCCATTGAGCCCGAAGCAAATGGACCTTCTAGAAAAACTTTTGCATCAACTAACAAAGTATTTCCAATTGTTTCATCTCCAACGGCAAATGCCCCAAATCCGGTCAATCCATTTCTGGTTCTTGTATTTGAAACTTCTGGGCCAAGATTAGCAAACAGTCCATCCCATCCGTTAGTACCATCATTCCAGCTCACTGCATTTAATGCAGGATTAAATCCTGGTAATTCATCCGTATCCTGCCAGCCTAAAGTAAGATTAGCCGTATTGCCTAAAGGTGTTGTTTCCTGAATGCTCCAAACTGCATTTACAACATCGGTAGTTAGTGCAGTTCCTGTAAGTCCGTCGCCATTAGTGGGTGACGCACCAACTCTAACACTGTAAGTATCATTTGGACCTGCAGTAACATTCAATGTAGCAGGATTATAAGTAGCAGCATCAAATCCGACTGGATATTCATAGCTGGTGAATGAAGCGAAATCTTTTTTCATCACTCCTGTACTGCCTGTTACCACGAACTCATCGCTGTCATGGCCGGTAGTGGTAGCGATCGGTCCCATGTTCAGATTGAAAGCACCCAGGTTGATCTTATTGTTTGTGCCATTAAAGTCGAGGGCATTATTCACCGTCACGTTCGACAGCAGGTTAACATTGAATGTGTTACCCTTCTGGATCTGGACATTCTGGAACACTGCTGAACCAGCAGTAACATCAGAATGTGCGTCACCGCTGAAACGTAGCGTATTCACCTGACTTGGCTCCCACATACCGGCATTGACAAAATTGCCTTTCAGCTCAATGGTACCATCATTGTCGATCGTGCCCATTGATGTATTCTGGATGTTGCCTTCAACATACAATACAGCGCCCGGCTGTACTTTGATCATTGCCTCATTATAAAGCAGCGTCTGCGCATGCGCAATGGTCACCAGGAGACTCAGCGCTGTGAGGGTAAAGAATTTCATTTTCATCCGCTTGGTACTTTGACTTTATTAAAAAATGGGTTGCCTTATGTATTGCTTTCAAAAATACCACATCCGGACGTACCGAAGTAGCTTTTTTACTGAAATGCCCTTCTTATTTAGTTTTTGGTGCGTTTCATTGAGTAAACCGATCAGATTGACGGATCACGAACAGTACCAAAATGTAAATAGGGGTTATACTTTTCAACTATCTGCAGGTGGGGATATCTCACATCAGCAGCAAAAACCTTGCCTCATTATCCAGTTTGGGGGCAGCAAAATAGGTAGAGAAGACTGCCAATATAAGCATCGTTTCCGATGTGCTCACGAATTTTTTAATTGGCAATTTTAAAAATTCGTTATCTCCTTACTATCAATCTCTTTGGGGAAAAACCTTGTTGACCCACAAGGACTCGAACCTTGAATATCGGTACCAAAAACCGGTGTGTTACCATTACACCATGGGTCAATAGGAAGCGTAAAAGTAAGAAAATCTTTAAAATCAAAGCGAAAGCTGAAGATTAGGCTGAGGCTAAGGCTGAGGCTAAAGCTGAGGCAGAGGAATGGGTTAAAACGAATGCTTAGGATTTGGAAAAGGCGAATCTTGATGAAGGTGATATCCGAGTAAAGCCAAAGTCCCCCCTTTCAGGGGGTAGGGGGTTAAATGTGGCCTTTATTTCACCACCAATATCTTAGTCACCAATGCATCCGGCTTATTAAAACCATCACTGCCCGCAGTCGAAAACACCAGATACACTCCCGTCTCTGCCTGCTGTCCTCCCAGGTCCTTACCGTCCCAGATCGCCTGACCGCCGAGAGCCCGGCTTTCATGAAGGAGGTTTCCCCGCACATCTGTAATCTTCACCACAGCATCCCGCGCCAAACCTCGAATAGCAATAGGTCCATCATAATCTGGCCGAACAGGATTCGGAAATGCATACACATCCTCACTATGCACCTGCCCTCCAATAATAGCATCTGTCCGCACACTCATGATCCCACCATCAGTCGCGATATACACCACACCGTTATTACCATCAATGGCGATATCGATGATACGATTATCCAGCAATGGACTATTGTCTGTATTATACACTGCCACCTGCTCATTCCCGGAAGGTGACTGAACAAACACCCCACTCCCCGTACCAAACCATTTCCGGTTAGCCCCATCAATCGCGATGGAATAAATCGTCTCCTCCCCAAAAAGAAAATTGAGCACGCCATCCTGCTCCACTTTGATACGACTGCCCTCATGTCCATTGAAAATGTCACCACCGCCATCAAACACAACAGGACCTTCCGCAGTGCCCACCCAAATGTCACCATCGAGATCTACTGCAATGCTAAATATGCTATTGGTCGGAATTTCTGTATTCGATTCACTCAGTTGTATACAACGATCATCAGATTCATCATCGATCGTACCCCCATCATCAAAAACAATCAGGCTCGCGTTACGACTGACAAGTGTCATCCATTTGTATCCCCGATGATCGACAACGATCTGAGAAACATTCGTGATGTTCGAACATGAAAGATCAAATGATTTCCATGTGCCGTCTGCTTTTAATACGCTTAATGGTCTGGGTGCAATATAATTTGACACCCAAAGATTTCCTCCATCATCAAATGCAAGACCTGTGATCCGTTCACGCAATGTATCGCCAAAGGCGCCCTGCAATGAGCTGTTGGTATCATTGTACAATGTGAAATTTTGAAAATCATATTCTAATAATCCACCCCAGTATGTACCGATGTACACTTTGTTCTGCGTGGGATGAGGGAGAATGCGAAAGAAATTTTCAAGACCCAATGCTGCTAGCTCGGGTGTATTAAATTGATTATAAATCGACCAGTGCACACGATCGAACGTGAAGAAACCATCCTTATTTCCATTATATCCGTAGGCTTCCGATACACCACCTGATGCAACATAGAGTATACCGTCTTTCACTTCCATCTCACTCACATTACCTGAAAAGGGTGTGTCATAAATTAAATTATCGCAGGGTGTAAAATGGTTTTGCGCCAATTTGAAAGGAGCAAATTCGTCCGCATACCAGATCCTTCCTGTTTCATCTTCGATAGCGTACGTAGGACGTCCGTTGCAATTGATTCCGTTTTCATGCCAGAAAGCATTTTCTGTAAAAAAAGCAATTCGTCCCACACATTCCGTACCGCAAGACAACCCGGCAATCAACAGATCAGATTCATTTGATAGATAACTCAACTTAAAATCAGGTTGTGAATAAAATAAAGCAAAATCTTCACCACCCGATTTTTTATAAATTGCGCCCTGGCCCCCGGCATATAGCGATCCCTTATGCACCGTAATGGATTCAGACTTATAATTTGGGATCAAACCTGTAATGCCAATTTTCTCCCACTGACTGAAATTTTCAATAATATTTCCTGAAGCAGGATCATACCTGTAGACACCGATATCGGTCGCTACATAATATTTTCCCTCATAAATTGTAAATGCATTCACCGTATTATTCGTCAATACTGTTGACGTAAATTTTCCGGTCTCAAGGTTTAATACGACCAGGCCAAATGATGTGGAAAAGTATGCTAACGGACCATCGGTTATGTATATGTGACGTATCTGTTTGTCACCCTGGATAGCTGTATTGCGAACGATGTCATTAAAGTTTGTGATACCGGTGGAATCCAGCAGATCAATGTTGCCACTTTTATATCCTATGATAAGTGTCTTTAGACCATTGTGGTATTTTATCCATGAAGGTGCAACATCACTGAGACCATCCACCTTTGAAAAAAACTCTACCTGGCTTGTATCCGATTTAAGAATGGAGATCAGGGCAAATTCTGTCCCGTAATATACCCGTGTTGGGCTTTGAGTTACCGTGACGCCTGTATTATAAGGAAGATGTTCCGACCATTGATAGAGTCGAAGATCACTTTGAGCGATCCCTGAAAAAAACAAACATCCAAAAAATGCAAAGAGTAAAAATTTCAAATTCATCGGATCAAATATAAATGGATCATGATAGCCCGACGTATGGAATCCAGTGGAGCCATCGTATAAATGATGAAAGGGCTGTTATTATTGCCTATACAAACGTGAACCATCAAGGAATTGGTACACGGGCTCAGGAACCATATACCTGATGGAATGACCATCCACGATGCTTTGTCGTATAAACGTCGAAGAGATCATGAGGAGCGGGACATCATGCATCTGGACTTTTGCCTTCCCAGGAATTTTTGCCTCTTCCGTACCGGAGCGTCTATAGACATGGATGGTATAGCGCTCCAGCAGGATCTCATAGTTTTTCCATTTATGGATCGTATCCAGATTGTCGGTACCCATAATGAGAGAAAACTGGTGGTCCGGATATTTTTCGTGCATGTAAGCCATCGTATCAATCGTGAAGGATGGCTTAGGTAATGAAAACTCTATGTTGGAGGCTCTCAGCTTTGGATTATCATCTACAGCTAACTGGACCATATGCAGCCTGTCAAAATCATTGGCAAGTGTTGACCTTGATTTTAATGGATTATGGGGAGACACGACAAACCAGACCTGCTGCATGTCTGTGCGGTCGGCCATATATTCTGCAATGATCATGTGTCCTGTGTGGACAGGATTGAAGGATCCGAAGAATAGGCCGATATGTTTTGGCATGGTATGTTAAAGGTAGGAGCAATGGTTCAAAGGAGGAAGGGGCGGGGAGCAAGGAGCTGGGGGCTATGGGTTAAATTAGGTAAGTGGTGATTTCAGATCACTCGTCATAAGTAACTCGTCAATCGGAATTCCTCACAAGTAATTTTTACTCTCCCAGGACGTCCTTTAGACCGTAGAGTGCTTTTTCGGCCAGGTCTTCCCAGTCGTGATGATAATAGTACGGTACCTCGACCCAGTGTTGAAGGTAGACCGGACGGCCTTCGGGTTTGTAGTATTGCCAGCCGATTACACGGGATTCAGGTAGCTCTTCACCATCGAGCTTGAGGACGATGCGGTCTTCATGGATCATGGCGAACGCGCGCCCTTTGTATTCGATAGATGGAGATGACAGAAGCGTTGACGTGCGCAGATGGGGGTGAAGACTTTCCATTCGGGCACACAGGTTCAGGAAAAAGGCCAATGCAGTCATGGTCCGGTAAGGAATGGTTGACACAATATAAACACTTTATAAAAAAATATAATGTGTTCCTAAAATATTTTCAATCTTTTTCCGGTCCGGTCAATTAGCCGGCAAATCCATTTGTTTTATGACTCCCGTCGCAAAAAGGTTTTGAAGTTGATAATCCACAGCGGCAAATGGTTATTCCGTTTGGTTTTTCAAGGATTGTCCCGTCCTGCAGTACGACTTCGCAGGGACCATGGAGTTTTGCTGGACCATTTGCAATTACTGTGACTTTGAGGGCATCCGGCCCTTTCGGGTGGATCGTAATATTTTCAGTTGTTGTCATCGACTTAATTGATATTGCCCCTGAAGGGCATGCTTTTACTGTTGCTTCAACGCTGGACTTATCGGCCCCTTCCAATTGGATCCAGGGTCGCTCGCGTGGTTTAAATACGTCCGGAAGGTTATGGAAACAAACACCGGAATGGATGCAGAGTTCTGGCTGCCATACAATTGTAAGGTCTGAGTTCTTATATTCCTTCTTCATCAGACACTTACTTCGTTATGAGGGCTACCGGGCAGTGGTCACTTCCCATTTCTGCAGGCATGATATAGCTATCAACGACCGAAGGCAGGAAAGAATTGGACACAATAAAATAGTCGATCCGCCAGCCGATGTTTTTTTCCCTTGCTCCAAACCTGGCGCTCCACCAGCTGTATCCTGGCTCCTCGGGACGTAAGTGCCTGTAAGTATCCGTGAATCCAGATGCGAGCAAGGTAGTCATACCATCTATTTCCTGTTGCGTATAACCAGAAGTCTTGTTGTAATTCTGTTTGGGCCTTGCCAGGTCGATGGGCTGATGCGCGACATTGAAGTCCCCGCAGGCAATCACAGGCTTTTTCTTTTCCAGGTTGGAAATAAATTTGATAAAATCCTGGTCCCATTTCTGGCGATACTCTAATCGTTCCAGGCCACTGCCGGAATTGGGTATATAGGCTGTCAGCAAATAGAAATCGTCATACTCGGCAGTGATGACTCTTCCTTCCTGGTCGTGTTCCTCTATGCCAATGCCGTATTCGATGTGTTTTGGAGCTGTCTTAGACAAAATACTCGTGCCTGAATACCCCTTGCGTACGGCCGAGGATGGATAAACTTCATAACCTGTGATGTGTAATAAAGCCTGTTTGACTTCTTCGACCTGGGCTTTTGTTTCCTGGAGGCAGATCATGTCAGCATCCCAGGATTTGATTTGTTCTGCGAAACCTTTTTTCGCGACTGCGCGGACGCCGTTGACGTTCCAGCTGATGATTTTCATGGAGGTTTTGATTTGGGATAAATATGAGTTTTTTTCATTGGAATCGGTCAAAAATTTGATTGGGGATAAATTTCGGTGAAAGTACAAATAGGGCATATTTTAACTAAAAATTGGAGGTTAAACGTCTCACAATCAGATCATTATAACAGTGTGGCACACCTAGGTATGCCACACTGTCATAACGTATTGATTATCAACTTATTATGCGATTTCATCCAGTGATTAGTTCTTCTGCATTTTCGCCACTTTTCCTAACCCATTCTGATCAGCTTCGTAGCTTTATTCCATGATCTTAAAGATTCTTCTTTGCCTGTATCCCTTGTTATCTCCAGACCCCGAAAATCCGATAGAGCTGGGAAGTGTGCATTGGCTGAGATCATATGAGACCGCACTTGCCAAAAGTAAATCTGAGGGCAAACCCATTCTCATATTATTCCAGGAAATCCCGGGATGTGCGACATGCAGGACATATGGAAGCGATGTACTTACCCAACCGCTGATCGTAGAGGCAATCGAAACGCATTTTATTCCGCTTGCCATCTATAACAATAAGGGTGGTGCTGATGGTGAAGTCCTGAAACGGTATAATGAACCTACGTGGAATAATCCCGTGGTGCGGATTGTAGACAACAAGGGAATTGATTTATTACCGCGTCTCAATGGAAATTACTCAGCTGCCGGACTCGCAGAAACAATGGTAAATGCACTCATCAGGACATCCGGGAAAGCACCAGTCTATCTTCAATTATTAGCTGATGAACTGAGTGCTAGAAAACGTGGCATTGTAACAAATACTTATTCGATGTATTGTTTTTGGAGTGGAGAAGCATTATTTGGTGCCCTCAATGGTGTTGTAAAAACAACAGCCGGTTTTCAGGATGG
>JANPKZ010000071.1:0-20352 GCA_031426295.1 Saprospiraceae bacterium | reverse complement strand
CCGATCACAATAAATGGAAGACCGGGTATGGACGCACCATGAACATTCATCTCCGGCGTATGTATTTCCATCTCATACCAGATGTTGGGTAGCGTAAGACTGAGATGCGGATCATTTGCAAGGAGCGCAAAACCATTCTGTGTTTTTGATGGTGCGATCGCCCAGTTGTTACTTCCATTGATATCTTTTTTGCGATCATCTTCGGTATTGGAAGGGATCACAGGCATGGTAGTGTTGTTGGAGGATGTGGATTTAACAGGAGAAAAATCCCAGGGAGTACCCGCAGGGATGATCGGACTTTCTAATGGATTGTGATCGGGATACAAATATTCGAATTGCTCGGGAGTCAAGATGTTCCTCGCATGCGTGTATTTCAGATCACTTTCTGACATGCACAACATGATCGCCATGTTCGTCGCCATCAGTGCCGTATGCGTTGCTGTCCACATGACAGGACCATGCGACATCAGTTTGTATTCAATAGGCCATTGATCATAAGACAAGGTTTTTATATAGTCATTGACACCATTTACATAAGCATCGATGATCTCTTTGTTCCCTTCATAGGATTCCCAGTTTTTAGCTTTTTCAATAGCGGATTGTTCAAATCCTCTTTGCCTTTGTCTTTTATCAATTTCAATGGTGCGGGACCCAATTAATTCTGATAGTCTGCCTGCAGCAGATCGGGTGGAAACATCCATTGCAAACAACCGGTTGGCTGCATGGAGGTAACCCTGGGCATAAATAGCATCTTCCAAATTTTGCGCATAGATGTGAGGCACATCGCGTTCATCAAAAAGGATATTCACCTCACCTTTCGTCATTCCCTTTAGTTGGATATCAGCATGAACAACAGACGTATTCCGCGTTGCACCGGTAAAGGGATTTACAAACCGACCCAGGGCGGGAAGGAAGTTATTGCCTACAGGTATATCCGTACTGAAGAAGATCATCCAGGCTGTCAGCAGGATGGCTGGCAGGATTATTTTTTTCATGGCTAAAAGCTACTGAATCTAGCGGACAAATACCATCTTTTTCGCATCTGACAGATCTTCCCGGTAGCCATACCCCTGGATATCAAAGCCCTTCAGTTCACTGCTCTTTTTTAATTTGTTTTGGACGATATACCTGGCCATCCAACCGCGTGATCGCTTCGCATTGAAGGACAGGAATTGCAATTTTTCATTCCTCCATTCCAAAAACTGAATATCTATGACCGGGACACTTACTTCTTCCGTTTGAATGGCCGCACTATACTCCTGCGATGCAAGATTGATGACCACCTTTGACTTCGTATCCTGAATGTCTTCATTCAACAATTTTGTGAGCTTGTCACCCCAGAACTGGTATAGGTTTTTTGCTTTACCGACTTTTAATTCAGTCCCCATCTCGAGCCGGTAAGGTTGGATCAGGTCGAGTGGTCGTAAGAGTCCATACAAGCCCGAGAGGATCCTGATGTATTTATCAGCCGTCTCAGTTTCTTCCGTTGTCAATGTATTAGCCTCGAGGCCCAGGTAGACTTCACCTCTAAACGTGTACAGGGCAGTTGTGCTGTTCTCTAAAGTGTGAGGAGAAGTGTATTGATGATATCTGTCTACATTCAGTTTGGCAAGTTTGTCATTGATATCCATCAGCTTCTGCAGCGACCTGGGTGTTTGTTTGACCAGTACATCGATCAGCTTCTGACTGTCCTCTGCCATTCTTGGCAGGCTGGTGCGAAGGGAGCTGATCGGTTTATTATGAAGATTTTTGGAAGGGGATAGCAGGACAAGCATAGAACGTATTGGATAAGGTGTAAAAATAACCAGGCTATGGTGTCTGTACATAGTTCCACAAATAAAAAGCCCGAATGTGTTTCCACATCCGGGCTTTTGATCTTTGTAATCGAAAGTGTTCGATTAGTTAGGTTTTTTAAAGATAGTTTCTTTTTCAGGTAAACCTTCTTCAGCAGCTACTGCATTGATCGTGCCTTTGACGTTGATGGTATATTTTCCAACAGCATCATTGGTCGTAACAGTTACAGTTTTGTTGATCGCACCAACACGTTTTGTGTCATAACGAATCTCGATCTGAGAAGATTCGCCTGGCATGATCGGATCTTTTGGCCAGTTAGGAACTGTACATCCGCAGCTTCCTTTAGCACCTGTGATGATCAGAGGTTCAGTACCTGTGTTTGTAAATTTTGCAAGACGGAGAGGTTCACCTCCCTGGTCGATCGTGCCGTAATCAACGACATCAGATTCAAGTTTAAAAACTGCTTTTGAAGCAGGATTACCAACTTCTTCAGTAGTGGTTGCTTGCGCAGACAACTGAAAAGAAGCCATAAAAACGATGGCAAGCATTCCAAGTAAATGTTTCATATCAGGAAATTGAATTTGTTTTCGATACAATTATCAATGCCAAAAGTAACGTCTTTATCCATCCATCAGTTGCAGACCTCATCTATTTCCTGTTAACCATACGTTAATCGGTGTAACATACTGACTATAAGCAACATAGGTAATTTTATTTATATGTAATTCGAGGTCAATTTAACCGCGTTTTTTTATAAAAAAAGGATTATGAAAATTCATCAACGTAGTTACGCCATACACGTTAACGAACAGATTCCGCATATCCTTTAAAGTTATTCATGATCATAACGGATTGTTTTTCAAAGTTGGATCGCATATATGTGGCAATCAGATTTTTGAGTCCTTTAAATGAATATTCTATTTCAGCATTCCATTGAGTGACACCCGGGGAAGTGGATGAAAAAGAGTTTTGAACAGTATTTATAACTCCTTTCATTTCATAACGGACATCATAATGATCGGGCAGTTCTTTTCGCAGGATCGTTTCTGTCATGATAAGCTTTCTTCTGCCTTTCCCGTAGATCATTCTGTATTGCTTTTCGCCATTCTTTCCGGTGATCAATTCATCGCTGACGAGACCAGGATGCCACCTGGGAAAAAGCTGTCGATCCGTATAAAGACGTATCACAGTATCAATTGGCTGTTGAATGTCTATCGACAAATGGAATGAATACATGCAATAATCTGTGCTTATTGAATTGGAATAGTGTCTTTGGGCAGAACAGCATAAATGGTTGTCCTGATATCCTGATCCTTCCAGTGAATGACCGTATCCAGGGGAAATTGTTCCGGATTTTCAATGGCAGTACCGGGTTCAACTTTCACTATGTATTTCGTTTTTGCTGATACAATAGTGGAATATCTCGACATGGAATCCTTTGGCAAATAGCCAAACCTTCCATCAGATAAGGCATGAATGATAGGCATGGTGGCATGAAACTCACCCGGGTTGAGCATCCCCCTGTCCAGCATAAAGGAGATTGTTTTTTTAGTACTCTCAATAGAACGCACATATGACATGTCATTATCATACATGAAGGTTTTTGAAACCATAAACGGAAGAGAAGAAAATACGATCATGCAGATTAGGACCAGGGTGAGCAACGGTCGCTTCCCGGCGATTCCATAGTAAATTGAATATCCAATCAATGAACAGATGATTGGCAAAGTCGCCATCACATACCGCTCACCAAAAAATGTAGTAGAGGAAAACAGGATGTAACACAGGACAATAAATAACGCCGCGAGATAAGGTTTCGGATTTACAAATAATGAAGATTGGGTTTTGATCCTTTTTCGCCATGCAAGGAATCCACCAAACAGGATTACAAATGCCCAGCCCCCCCGACCGTTTTTCCAGAATAAATACTCCATAAAATCACTAAACTTGGCCACAACATTTTTTGGAACAAAATCAAATCCACCTGTGTGATAAGGAAAGAAATACCAACCAAACGTTTGCTTCTGAATGACCAGGAAAATACCAAATGGGATATAAGGAATAAGCCAAAGCAATTTTTTATAAACCGGTATCCGATCAAAAAGTATTGACCATCCAAACAACGCACCAATCCATATGATAGCAGGTTCTTTGATCATGATGGCACCGGTCCCCGCAATGATATAGATGATAAATTTTTTATTGATAAATGCCCACGTGGTCCACCATAACATCAGCGCTAATGCAACTTCAGGTAATACAAAAACAGACTGCGTAAAGAAAAGAGGCATCGAAAGTAAGATCAGGCTCGCACCTAATCCTACCCAGGGATGAAAAGCCTTGCTTAAATGAAAGAACATGGAAATGACCAGTGTACATGCAAGGAAAAAATTAGCAGCGTGCGCAACAGTTACAGTTGTACCAAAAAGCTTGCAGGCTATAGCTATAATGTTAGGAAAGAGCAGGGGATGACCTCTGGAAAGCCATTGGTCGATAGCCTTAGGATGAAGGCTTAAGTCATGTGTGGCAAATTCAAAAACCATTTTGCCATACACGCCGGCCT
Source organism: Saprospiraceae bacterium (assembly GCA_031426295.1). Taxonomy (GTDB): domain Bacteria; phylum Bacteroidota; class Bacteroidia; order Chitinophagales; family Saprospiraceae; genus Opimibacter. The sequence continues at coordinate 15,995 of JANPKZ010000071.1, read as the reverse complement.
CATCCCAAAAGAATGGAAGTCCCAGGTGCGGTATTTTTAGTGCAACGAAAGCAAGTAGCGCAATAGAAAATAGCCAGATGGGTGTATAAGATGGAATTTCGTGCCTTGGTTGGGTCATATGCTTCCGGAGGAGTCCACAGAATGGGTTAAATTTACCTCTTATGGAGGTGATGGCGCAATTTAAAAAACCGTTTGGGTTTTCCTCTGCTTTCTGCTTCTTCCATTTGTTCCTTTGGTTGTGTCCATTCCATCTTTCATCGCAGGCTGTTCTGTGCTCAGGTAACCTGGGTGATAATATTTTTACGGACGGTACCTTCGGCAGCGGGACTCGTGTCATCTTTCCAACCGATCCCGGATATGCACCCGGATTTCAATATACCACCTCAGTGCCACCTGATGATGGTGAATACACCCTGACAACTAACATGGCACTCTGGTCCAATCATTTTGACACATGGTTACAGATAGGGGATAACAGTCCTGATCCCAATGGATATATGATGGTGGTAAATGCAAGTTTTACACCCGGCAATTTTTACGAACAGGATATAGTAAACATTTGCGAAAACACCCTCTACCAGTTTTCAGCAGATATCATCAATATCATCACCAGGAATACCACAAGCCACATTTTACCCAATGTCACATTCCTGATTGATAATGTTGTCGTGTACACAACAGGTCAGATCCCACAGGATGAAAAATGGCATACATACGGTTTTACCTTCACGACAACACCTGGTCAGACATCACTGAAACTGACGCTGCGTAATAATGCACCGGGTGGTATCGGAAATGATCTTGCGCTTGACAATATAAGCTTTCAGCCATGCGGACCCGAAGCATCCATTTCAATTGCACCTGAAGGCAGGATCTGTGAAAATTCTCTGTTTCCGGTCCTATCAGCACATGTCGAAGGAGATACGGGGTCCATTCAATGGCAGACAAGTCTTGATTCCGGATTCGTGTATACCGACATTGTCAATGCTAACGGCAGACAACACCAGATAAATTTATTGGATGCAGGCACATATTTTTTCAGATACCTGTACAGCAACAGTGCGGCAAATCTTCTCAATCCAAATTGTAGAATTGTATCTGACCCCATTCGTGTTGAAGTCGTACCTGTGGAATTTCAAATCGCTGATACCATTTGTGATGGCTTAACTTTTGATTTGGGGGGCATTCAATATGGCCAGACAGGAATTTATACGCAGCAATTAACAGCTTCCAACGGATGTGATAGTATCGTGACGCTTAATCTCATCATTGTACCAGATCCGCAGATCTCCGCCAATTTTGATTTTTCACCACCATCATGTGAGGGAGCTTCGGATGGTTCTATTTCAGTTTTATCTGTATCAGGGACAAGACCACCTTATTTTTTCAGGATCAATGACAGTATTGTGCCATCTCCTGGTACATTGATCTATCTCCCGGCAGGAATCTACACCGCATGGATAGAAGATCCCTATGGGTGTTATGACAACCAGGTCATCACCATTCCCGATGGCCCGCCCCTGCTTATCAAAACGATCGAAGACACAACGATTGTATTGGGCCATCCTATTACACTAACAACGACTTCAACATTGCCAGTATGGTTTCTTTCCTGGAATCCTGATGATATGTTGAGCTGTAGTGCTTGCCTGGATCCAATTGCTACACCATTTTATGATACTACCTATGTCGTGAGTGCAGAGACACAGGAAGGGTGTATTGATTTTGATTCAGTACGTATTCGTGTGCGTCGGGATCCAGTAGTATATATACCAAATGTTTTTACGCCAAATGATGATGGCATCAATGATTTTTTTCAGATCACATCTGATCCGCTGAATATTCGCGCAATCAAACGTGTTATAATTTTTGACAGATGGGGAGGTGTGCTCAATGATCGGGCAGATCTTTTTAATGAAGGAGAGATGATCCTTTGGGATGGCACTACTGAAAAAGGACCTGCCAATCCGGGTGTCTACGTCTATCTGATAGAATTTGTCATGGCTGACGAAAAAATCTATTCTGTGGCAGGTGATGTAACAGTGTTCAGGTAATCGTTCAATTAAAAAATTTATCCAGCAAAGCAGGATCAGCGAGATGTGGCATGGTGATCTCAAGTTTATCCTCACGTTTCATAGCCAAAGCAGCTGTAGAAATTGCATTTGGATTTCTCGCCCAGGATCTGCGGGCGATCCCGTTGTGAACATCCCAATACAACATTGACTGTAAAGATTTATCACTGGCTTCACTTCCATCGAGGACAAGTCCAAAACCTCCATTAATGGCTTCTCCCCATCCCGTGCCACCTCCATTATGTATGCTGACCCACGTGGCACCCCGCATGGCATCTCCGATCACATTCTGGATCGCCATATCTGCAGTGAATTTTGATCCATCATAAATATTTGCTGTTTCACGCCAGGGAGCATCAGTGCCACTTACATCATGATGGTCTCTGCCTAAGACGATAGGTCCATGTAATCTTCCGTCACGGATAGCTTTATTAAAACGACGTGCTATTTCAATTCTCCCCTCAGCATCTGCATACAGTATACGCGATTTGCTACCAACCGGAGGAATATTTGTTTTGGCCTGTTCAATCCAGTTGAGATTATCCTGCCATTGCCCTTTTACGTCTGCAACACATGTGGCCAGGATCGAACGGATTGTTTCAGCTGCAATGTCGTCGGTTGCTTCCAGGTCTTCATTTTTTCCACTGGTGCATACCCACCTAAAAGGTCCGAATCCATAGTCAAAACAAAGAGGACCCATGATATCTTCTATGTACGATGCATACCGGAATCCGGAAGGTTTTGAATCATCCAATACTTCCGCACCTGCTTTTGAGGCCTCCAGCAAAAATGCATTTCCATAATCCCAGAAATACATGCCTCGCGCAGTGAGAATATTAATGGCGTGGATCTGCCTGCGTAATGATACCTGGATGGCTTCATCAAAAGCTGTTTTATCACGTTGCATCAACGTCTTCGCTTCGTCAAATGTATATCCGACAGGACAATAGCCAAGGTGATCCATATTATGACATGACGTCTGATCAGATCCAAGGTCTATGTGAATAAATTTTACAACAATACCTTCCCACAGATCTACAATGTTGCCGTGATATACAAAACATCTTGCAACACCTGAATCACGATCTGATACAAAATCACGCAACATCAAATCAAGATCATTATACACATCTTCCTGTCGTATATATCCATCTGCCAGCCGCTGAGCAATAGCATCCCCATCCACTTCTGCGATAATCCCTGTGGCGCCCGTAATTAGTATTGCCCTTGCCTGCGCACCTGACATGCCACCAAGTCCGGATGTGACAAACGATTTTCCTTTGAGATGATCTCCAAGATTTTTAAGGCGGCCAGCATTAAAAAGCGTAATGGTAGTACCATGCACAATTCCCTGTGGGCCGATATACATAAATGAACCTGCAGTCATCTGTCCATATTGAGTGACCCCAATCGCGTTGAATGTATTCCAGTTTTCTTTTGAACTGTAATTCGGCACCATCATGCCATTCGTGATTACAACGCGGGGTGCCATCGGATGTGAAGGAAATAACCCCAGAGGATGACCTGAATACATCACAAGCGTTTGTTCTTCTGTCATCTCACTGAGATATTTCATCGTCAGCAGGTATTGCGCCCAGTTTTGAAATACGGCGCCATTACCTCCATACGTAATCAGCTCATGCGGATATTTTGCTACCAATGGATCCAGATTATTCTGGATCATTAGCATGATGGCTGCAGCCTGGTGACAATGTGCAGGGTAGTGTTCAATAGGTCTGGCGTGCATTTCATAGCCAGGCCGAAACCTGTACATATAGATCCGGCCATAGACCTCAAGTTCCATTGCAAACTCAGCTGCTAATATTTCATGATGGTGTTCCGGAAAATAGCGGAGCGCATTTTGTAATGCCAGTCGGCGTTCTGCAGTTGTGAGGTGCTGGATATTTCTGACGGGCGCATGCTGGATGGATGTATCCCGTCCATGGTACTCAGGGAGAGCTGCGGGAATTCCCGATTTTATGTGATACTGGATGGCTTGGATGTCTTCACTCATGGCGACCAAAGGTAAAATAAATGCCAGTTGAGACTAACTACACTAAGGCATTTACCAGGACATCTTGCCACTCTTCCATTCGTTTGAATGTGGCGTTGGCAAAGGGGCACAACGGGATCACCTTAATATCTTCTTTTCTGACATAATCAACTAATGCTGCCAGTAATTTTTTACCCACACCCTGACCTTTGAGCCATTCATCGACTTCGGTGTGCTCAATAATCATTCGCTTATCGCCAGCAATGGAATAGACCATTTCGGCGAGACGATTCCCGTTCAGCTCAAAATAAAAGCCGCCTTTGTTACCGTGTATTTCGTGAATGATACTTTCCATTATTGTGGTATGAAGTGGTAAGATCGCGTTTATTTGTAAAATATCCGATACGGTCCGTGTGCCATAATTATCTATATTTTGGCAATCATTTTATAGAATTCATGAGCCATAGTAAGCTTCGCGAAGAGAAAAATTGCCTGAATTGCGGCCAGCAAGTAGAGGAGCGTTTTTGTACTCATTGTGGACAGGAGAATGTAAAAATTGAAGATTCAACCATCCACCTCATCATCCATTATATCCAGGACCTTTTCCATTATGATGGAAAGCTTTGGCACACTGTAAAGAATTTTTTACGACGGCCAGGACAGATGCAGGCAGAATACATTGATGGCAAACGCAAAAGTTATCTGGAGCCCATTCGATTTTATGTTTTTGCCTCAACTGTATTTTTTCTGCTGTTTTTTTTTAGAGTTCCCGAAGAAGTAATGAAGGATACTACATTGCCAAAATATAATATTCCAAAAAGATTATTCTACCTCAATCAGGAAAAAGAATTTGCAGGATCTTCAGTTGATACTACTTACGCCAATTTTTTAATACAATCTGTCCATACACTTGAGGACAGCCTTGATGCACTTGAAACAGATACCTTACGACCTACTGGTACGATAGATTTATTTGGTGAGTTAGATTCAGTTGCGGCGGATGATGGTTGGTTGATGCGGTTGATGCGCAAACGGGCGAATGAACGCAGGGAAGTACTTAAAAGTAGTGAAGATGGAGATCGGTACCAGAGCGAATCAAATTTCTGGAATGAACTTATTCACAAGCTTCCACAGCTCTTTTTTGTAAGCCTGCCGTTTTTCGCTTTCTTCCTCAAACTCCTCTATTTTAGGTCGAAGCGAAAGAATTATGTGGAGCATTTTATTTTCTCAATTTACCAATATTCATTCGTCTTTGTCCTGATGATATTATGGCTGGTGATCCAATGGCTAGTTGATCAGACAAAGCTGGAATGGGTTCAGACGATTTACAACTATATCCAAAGTGGAGTGGTGATTTATATGTTTATCTACCTTTTTTTGTCAATGAAACGATTCTATGCTGACAGGTATCGATATTTAATATTCAGGTATTTTACCCTGCTGACATTTATGTTTTTTACATTGATTTTACTCATGGTAGTTTTCTTTATGATCACTTTTCTTTTTTAGGAGTGGAATGCATCATCAGGTTCTATATGTATAATAACATGACTTATTTCTGGTAATTTTTCGCGAAGTGTATCCTCCAGTAAGTGGGCAAGACGGTGACCCTCACGTATCGAACTATTTCCATCCACAATGGCATGAAGATCCACATGATATTTCATCCCTGATTTTCGAATAAAACATTTTTCTGTTCCTAAAATGCCCTCCACATCTGCTGCAATATGCCGTATGTCTGCAATCATGTCATCGTAGAGATGCTCATCCATTATTTCACTTAGCGCCGGGCGGAATATGAGGTAACTATTGTATAAAATAAATCCTGACGCAAAAAGGGCTGCCCAGTCATCTGCGGATTCAAAACCTTTTCCAAATAGTATCGAAATGGAAATGCCGACAAATGCTGCCACAGATGTTATGGCATCAGAGCGATGATGCCATGCATCAGCTTTCAACGATGAGCTTTTCGTTTGTTTACTTTTCTTAAGCACAAACTGAAATGAAATTTCTTTCCATATGATGATGACACCCAGGATGATCAGGGTAAATGTCTTTGGAGGTCCGTCAGGGACAAGAATATTTTGAATGCTTTCATACGCAATCACTGCTGCTGACGTAACAAGAAAGGCTACAACTATAAATGTAAATAATGGTTCCGCGCGCCCATGGCCATAAGGATGGTTAGCATCCGCAGGCCTGTTCGTGTATTTCAGTCCTATCAATACCAGGATAGATGCCAGAATATCGGAGGTCGATTCTATTGCATCAGCTATCAGCGCATACGAATTACCGAAAATGCCTGTAATCCATTTAATGAGAGCAAGTGCGGTATTGCTGAGAATACTAAACCAGGTCGTTCTGACAGCTGTGGTATGCGTATTCAAAAGCGACGGATTATGTATGATCGAATTTTACGGAAGTCATTGTTAGAGAGCCTGCAATAGCTTTGTCGTTGAAAAATGATATAGAATCATTCTTTTCTTTAAGTGCTAAGGTATACAGGAGTGGGAGATAATGCTCTGGTGTTGGAATGGACAGTTGAAAAGAACGCCCGTTACCTGAATAATTAATTAAAGCATCATGATGGTCGTCTGAGATAAACTGTTTCATTTTCTCCCGGGCTTCCAGTGCCCAGTCAAAACCATATTCATCATCGTTCAATTTATCCCAGGCTACCATGCCCAGGTTGTGGACCATATTGCCGCTACCAATGATCAGGATACCTTTTTTTCTTAGTGCTGATAGCTCGCGGGCCAGGTCGTAATGATATTGAGGGGACTTATTGTAATCAAGGCTCATTTGGATAATAGGCACATTGGCCTCGGGATACATGTGTTTGACAACAGACCAGGCACCATGATCCAGACCCCATTTGTGGTCAAGACCAACTTCAGTTTTTGTGACAAGGGCTTTGGTATCCTGTGCCAATGAAGGACTGCCGGGTGCAGGATATTGTACATCAAATAATTCTTTTGGAAAACCACCAAAATCATGGATGGTCTGCGGATGCTCCATGGCAGTGACAAAAGTGCCACGTGTTTCCCAGTGAGCAGAAATACAAAGGATCGCAGTAGGCTGCTGTATTTCGTTTCCTATGTTTCGGAAACCGGTTACGAATTCATTTTCCTGGATGCCATTCATGGGGCTGCCATGACCTAAAAACAACACAGGCATTTGGTCTGTATTGACAAAATCTGATGTCAGTCTATCTAAGTCACTTAGTTTCAAAGCGGTTACTCCTGCTAGTGGCAACATTGCCAGCGATTGCAAAAATTTTTTCCGTTCCATATAGTGAATAGTAAAATAAAAAGGGACCTCAGATGACCTAACTTCCTACCACATGTCTACCCCAAAACCCCTAAAGGGATAAATTCAAACTCTTCTATGGCACCTGAGACCCCGTCACTTCACTAACCCCAATTGTTTCCTTAATGTCAGCCATTCCCGGGAGACAGGAAGTGTCGCTGACATCTATTTTATTCCAGCATCAGATAACTGTACCGGATGCGCTGCTCTTTCATGTTGTGTAGGCGATCCTGATGAATTGCTAATTGCCGGGGTACAACCATTCATCAAGGTAAATCCCAATGCAATGGCCACCACAATAATATTAAATGCAATCAGCAATTTTTTCATCATTTTCATTTCATGGACCGGGATACTATTAGCCCCACATCATCACACTGCAAAAGTCCGTAGAACTGGGTAGTGGAGGGTATAAATTTTAGGAAAAATTGTTGTAAAATCAGGAAACCAGCTTTCTCATTTCCTCCCGAAACTCTGAGGGGGTCTGCCCGGCCTTCTTTTTAAAAACATTGGTGAAATAAGCCTTCTCATTATAACCTAGTTCAAAGCCGATCTCGGAGATGGTTTTGTCAGACGAAGTCAGGAGGTTTTTTGCCTCAATAAGCTTCCGCGTTTCAATAATCTCAGAGACACTTTGCTGCAGAATATTCTGGCAGATCAGGTTCAGGTTGCGGCTGGACATAAAGAGCTTCTCAGCATAGTATTCCACCCCTTCAGGGCGCCTGAAGTTTTCCTCTAAAATTCTTAAGAAGTTTTTGAATGTTATGCTTTGGGTCTTCGGAATGGCATCTGCATCACCTGACATTTTTTTTCGTTCGCCTTCCACCATCGTAAACAAGGCACTCAACAGGTGTCGTACGATTGCAAAATCCGGATTATCATTTTTCATCTCTGCATCCATCATCTCACATAAGGTCACCATGCGCGTAAAAGATGCGTCCCGCTGCATCGGGATATTGGCATAATCGTGATAATTAGCATATAACTGGAATGTCGTCTCCGGGATAAATTCACTCATAAACCGGATGACCCAGATATTGCACTTACCATCCTTTATACCCGGACGCACGCGGTGGACCTTCCCTTTTGTGACAAAGCTGACATAGGGAGCTTCAAAAATGGTAGACTTAAAATCAATAAAATGCTCAAGCTGGCCTTCCATCCCTATCAGCAATTCTTCATAATCATGCAGGTGAGGCTCATTTACAGAAGCCTCAATGCGCCTCGCATCCTCAGGGACAAGGTAGAATATGGTAAACGGGTCGGTCACAGGTATGTTGGGGCTTAAAAATCTCACGTAGCTTGTAGAGATGACTCCTGGCTCTACTTTTCACCATCTTCTTAAAGATAATGCAAGATTTGTTTTTGTTCTAAAAAACCTTGACCGTCAGGTCATAAAACCCGACCAATAAAATTATCAACTGACCCAAACCACATTTCCTGACAAAAAAGTCTTCTATGACCTTTCGCTCACCCTCTCTCACTTCTCACTCTCTCACTCTCTCACTTCTCTCACTCTCTCACGTTCTCACCCTCTCATTCTCTCATTCTCTCACTCTCTCACGTTCTCACCCTCTCGCTCTCTCACCCTCTCACCCTCTCACGTTCCCACTCTCTGTTATCTTTGCGGCCTTATGGAACAAAAACGTGTTTTAGTAACCGGGGCAGGAGGGTTTATTGGAAGGTTCTTGCAACAGGAAGGCCTTCGAAGAAACCATGATGTATATGGCAGTTATCGCAGCCCGGCAGAGGAGTTATTGCTTCAGGAAGGTACCCAGAAGTTTTTCCTTGAATTTTCAGAAAGAGAGAAACTGGTGACCCGTCTTGAAAAATTTGCAGCAGAAACAGGTGGTTTTGAATATGTTATTCATTGTGCCGGCGTGACCAAACCGGAAAAGATCGAAGAGTTCTATCACGGTAATGTGGAATTCACAGACTTCTTCATTAAAGCCCTTTTAAAGACCCAGCCGAATTTTAAAAAATTCATCTTTATCAGTAGCCTTCAGGCTATAGGTCCGGGCGATCCACAATCCATGTTGCCCATCAATGAGGAAACTCCCATGAATCCGTTTACACCCTATGGCATCAGCAAGCACGAAGCTGAAAAGAAGATCATGGCCATTGAAGGGTTAGATTGGATCATCTTCCGGCCTACCTCAGTATACGGTCCGAGAGATACAAAATTCATTCACCAGATCGTCAATCTCGTGAAACGCGGAATAGCACTTCGTGTGGGTCCGCAAGGGCAACTGGTAAGCTTTATCTATGTAAAGGATCTAGCAAGAGCATTATGGGACGCTGTGGAAATGGATGTAAAAAATCAGGTGTATTGCCTTTCGGATGGTTCCGACTATGATCCGTCTGATGTGAATACATTCATTTCCAAATACATGGGCATCAAAACCCGGAATGTAAAACTCCCGATAGGATTTTTACTCGGTGTCAGTTATTTGAGACTCGGTATCGCACGCCTGTTGAGCAAACCTTTGCATGTGAGCCCCTATAAGATCCGCGAAATCACTTCCCGCAACTGGCGCGTTGATAATGCAAAGCTTCGCAGAGAATTAAATTTTCAACCACATTACACCCTGGAGACAGGATTGCTCGATGCATTGACAGAGGATGGGTTTATTAAAAAATCGTGAATCGTGAATCATGAGTTGTGAGTTGTGAGTTGTGAGTTGTGAGTTGTGAGTTGTGAGTTGGAAGTTGTGAGTTGGAAGTTGTGAGTTGGAAGTTGTGAGTTGTGAGTTGTGAAATTTTGAAACGAAGTTTCAAAATTTCGCTTGTATTCTCTCACTCTCTCACTCTCTCACTCTCTCACAAAAAAAAAGCCCATCCAGTGGACAGGCCTTTCAATTTATGATTGTTGATTTTATCCTAACACAGGATTCAGGATGGTATCCTGGTACACTTTGTCTTTCAGTTTTTTAGATACTTCTGAAAATGCATTTAATGTCTGTTCCACATCTGCATCCGTATGGGACGCAGTAGGGATCATACGTAACAGGATCATTCCTTTTGGAATTACAGGATAGATAATCATGGATGTAAAGACACCATATGATTCTCTCATATCATGTACAAGTTGTGTTGCTTCAAAGGGCGTACCGTACAGATATACCGGAGTAACAACCGTATTTGTAGTACCGATATCAAACCCTCTCTCCTTAAGACCATTCTGAAGTTTCAACGCTATCTTCCAAAGATTCTCCTTGTATTCAGGATGACGTTCCATTAGCTCAAGACGTTTAAGGTTGCCTTCTACCATGGCCATTGGCAAACTCTTGGCATGGATCTGCGATCGCATGGCGTATTGCAGATACTGAATGATATCAGCATCACCAGCTAAAAATCCTCCAATCCCGGCAAACGACTTGGCAAATGTTGAGAAATAAATATCAATGCCATCCTGTACACCTTGTTCGACACCAGCACCACGACCCCCTTCACCGAGAGTTCCAAAACCATGAGCATCATCCACGTAGAATGTGAACTTATATTTTTTCTTAAGGGCTACAATTTCTTTCAGGATTCCCTGATCTCCACGCATACCAAAGACACCTTCTGTTACAACGAGTATACCTCCACCTTTTTCAGTAGCCCATTTCGTAGCCCTTTCCAGGTTTTGCTCCAGGCTTTCTACATCATTATGTTTGTAGGTAAATCTTTCTCCCATATGCAGACGTGTACCATCCACAATGCATCCATGACTTTCTGCATCGTACACAACCGCATCTCTTCTGGAAAGTAGGGCATCAATAGAAGACACCACACCAGGATATCCATAATTCACCACGGCAGCAGCTTCTTTATGCACATAGGCTGCAAGTTTATTCTCTAGTTCTTTGTGCAGGGAAGTCTCACCGGTCATCAGGCGAGCACCCATAGGGTAGGCAAGTCCCCACTTTTTGGCTGCTGCAGCATCCGTTTCTCTTACTTCGGGGTGATTGGCCAGTCCGAGATAATTATTGATACTCCATACCACCACTTCTTTCCCATGAAAATCCATACGGGCGCCGATCTCACCTTTCAGTTCAGGGAACATATAATATCCTTCTCCTCTCGAGGCATATTGTCCTAACGGGCCCCGTTGTTTCCGGATTCTTTCAAATATTTCCATAATTCTTGATGTATTTATTAAAAACGCGTTCTAATCGTCTCTGGATCTGATAGCTCGGAGCATAGTCAGCAATCTTCCTGATGAAGCCCTGCTTTTGCATCCAGCCATTGTTATAAATTTTACTCAGGTATTTGCTTCCATGATCTGCAAAAAGCAACACGACAACATCACTGGGTTTGAAATCTCTGCGTAATCGCATAAATGCCTCAACGACGGCACCACTACTGTAACCGGCAAAAATTGCCTCACTCTTTGTCAGCTGTCTTGCACGGAAAGCGCTGCTCCTGTCATCAACCTTAATAAAACGGTCAATGATCTCAAATTCAACATTTGAGGGTATGATATTTTTTCCCACACCTTCCAGTTGGTATGAGTGTATTTCGCTTTTGTCGAGTTCTCCGGTCTGGTGATATTTCGTCAGCACTGAACCTTCAGCGTCCACGGCAATGACTTTTATATTTGGGTTTTGCTCCTTCAGATATTTGCCTGAACCTGATACAGTGCCACCCGTTCCGCAGGTGGCTATAAAGTGCGTGATCAATCCCCCGGTTTGCTGCCACAATTCAGGCCCTGTGGTGCGGTAATGGGCATCCAGGTTGGCGTCATTATAATATTGATTGACGTAGAAAGAATTGGGAATTTCATCCGCTAATCTTTCGGCAGTCATATAGTAGGATCTGGGATCATCTGAAGGCACATGGTTTGGACACACGATTACTTCAGCCCCCAGGGCTTTCAGGGTAGATATTTTTTCTTCGGCACTTTTGTCTGTCGTGGTAAGGATGCATTTATATCCTTTGACTATGCAGGCCATAGCAACGGAGTATCCGGTATTGCCAGAAGTGGACTCGATGATGGTACCTCCGGGTTTGATCAGTCCATCCTTTTCTGCGGCTTCGATTACAGCTAGACCGATGCGGTCTTTAGCACTGAGACCGGGATTAAATGATTCAAGTTTGGCAAGAACGAGGCAGTTGGCAAGCTGTGAAAGGCCATGGAGTTTTACCATCGGTGTCTGACCGACAGTCTCCAGGATGGTTTCACACCATTGTGGCTTGAGATGGCTTGCGTGTTGAGTCATACGTTTTCTCTACCTGTTTCTTTGCCTCAACCGGCATTGGACGTCAAAGATACAAACATCCAACAGTCTGCATCATGCACGCTGTAAATGCATTCCTAAAGGGTTGAGGTGACTTGTGATAAATATTTAATATTGAGATTGTTAGATGAACAGAAGCAAAGACATTTTGAAATACGTAAGGAGGTCCAAACCAGCAAGAATTGTCCTGGGGCAGGACTGGTGAGGTGTGTCAATTGAAACTGCATATTAACCTTACAAATAGAATGCTTCAAGGTTCAATACTGAGATGTGGTGATGCCTTTGTGGGATGAATAGCCGTCACGGATAAATAACCGTTATAGAAACGGATAAGGATGGAAATTGATTTAAATGAATGAAAATGAGAAAGATAAATATTAACAGAATTTTAAATAATAACGTATGTTTTAAACATACCTTTTTCTAGAGTTTGGGTGATTAGGCATTGGTAATCCATTACCCAAAAAAAAAGCCGGCCCATCAGGACCGGCTTTTTTATAATAAGCTTTCAATTAGCTTTTTACTTTTTCAGCAGATTTTACCGCACCAGTTTTACTAGCACAGCAGGATTTACCAGCAGATGCTCCACTTGTGCATGACGCTTTACCAGTTTTCGCTCCTTCTTCCATCTTCATGGGAGATACATTCACAAATGTATTAGAAGTAGCATCATAGCTTACGTCAGCATAAGAAACGCTTCCGCTGTGCGCACAGGTTTCTTTCCGTACATAGGTGACAACACCTGTAGTTGCATCAGTACGCTTTTCAATAGAAGCATCCATTGACGCAAGTTTCGAAGCAGCAGCTGTTGTTTCAGAATCGCTCGTAAGAGCAGCAGATGAACCAGGAGCTTTCGCTGTACATGCAGAGGCTGAACTTCCTTTAGTGCAGGTTTTGCTGCAAGATGCTTTTTGTGCATTTGCGCCCAACACTAAAAACGAACAGAAGAAAAGAGAGAAAATGACTTTTTTCATCGGAATCAATTTTTTGATTTATAACGGTATTCTAACGAGTTATCTTGCCAAAGATAGTGCCCATCACCCGAAAATCATTCAAATTTCTCAACTTTGAACGCACTTAACAGATTTTTAACGGCGCTAACGCTAAAGCCTATGAGATTTTATACCACATTACTTTTCGTTCTGGCCTTAAGCTTGATGCTATCCTGTAAATCTTCAAGTCTCTTACCCTCTGAGTATAAGGGTGATCAGATTCACTTTGGACAGGGAGGAGGATTTACGGGTATGGTCACTTATTTCATTCTCCTGGATGACTCCCGGATATTTCAAAAAAATACAATGGATTCAACGTACACTGAATTGGCCGAGTGGGAAAATGCCTTTGCCCGCCAAATGTTTGATAACTTCGAATCACTCGGCCTTGACAAGGTTGAGTACTACCATCCCGGTAACCTTTATTATTTCATTGAGCATCATGCCCAGGGTAAAGATCCTCATCGGATCAGTTGGGGGAAATCTGACATGACGCCTCCTGATAACGTTGTCAATTTTTATAATTTGCTCTTCAAATCCACCAAATCGAAATCATGAGACATCTTTCCATTATCACTTTATTGTTGATCCTGACTTCATGGTCTTTCGCACAGACCCCTATGAAATCAATTCCCAACAAACCAAATACAAATCCACACATTTTCCAACCCGCACCTGGTCTTCCAATAATAAAAACTGAGGCCAGGAAATCTGCCGGTTTAAAAACACCCTTGCATCAGTCCTTGTCCTGTACGAATGAATCTATTAAATCTGTGCAGATAACAACCGCAGGTAGTTATTGGGTTGACATGCATGAAAATCATCTCTGGGCTACACGCGCTTCAGTTAATGAACTGATGGCGTCAATTATTCCGGCATCAGTTTTTCAAAAAGCCTGGTCAATGGAATGGTCGACTGGTACTTCAAATATTGATGAGCGCAATGTAGAGCACGTCCGGATACATCAAACTCTTGCCGGCCATCCAATCCTGCGTCAGGATATGATCCTGCACATTGCCAATGGACAATTACGTGATTTAAATGGAAGTGCGTGGACAGGACCGACTCCTGAAAAACTTCCCGCACCGAAAACTGTGGAAAGTGCCCTTGTTGCATCACGCAATTACCTTATCTCTAAAAATGTAAAATTTACTGATAAACCTTCCATCATTGGATTGACACATCAGGAAGATCATGCTTCGCTTGCTTGGCTTCCGGGAAATGGAAAACTGACTCTTGTTTATGCCATCAAGATGCATCCAAACATGATGGACCATTGGAGTGTATTTGTTGATGCTTCCACATTGGAAATTGTAGAAGCCTATTCTCAACTTTGCTCCATCTATCCTGAACAACTATATGAGAAAATTACTCCATCAGCAGATCATGATCATGCTTGCGAATCACATCCGGTGGCAGAAGAAGTTCTTCTGGTAGATGGTCCTACTGTGATCTCTGATCAGGATCTGTTAGGTCAGAACCGTTCAGTAAATGGATACCAGGTGGGCTCCAATTTCTTTATGGTGGATGCAAGTCGTAACGGAATGTTTAACTCTACACAGTCCGTAATGCCCAATGAACCTTTCGGAGTTATCTGGACCATAGATGCGCAAAACACATCTCCACAGATGGACAATTTTGAAGTAGTGCATGCAACAAACACAAATAATAACTGGAAAGCCCTCGAGGTTTCAGCACATTTTAATGCAGGAGAATCGTATGAATATTTCCGGTCAAAATTTAACCGGAACTCACTCAATGGAGATGGTGGCAATATCATTTCGATTATCAATGTCACGGATGAAAATGATAACGACATGGATAATGCTTTCTGGGGTGGTCAGGCTATGTTTTATGGCAATGGTGATACATCCTTCAAGCCACTGGCTCAGGGCCTCGATGTAGCAGGCCATGAAATGTCACACGGCGTAATTCAGAATACAGCCAACCTGGAATATATTTCTCAGTCAGGCGCACTCAATGAATCATTCGCTGATGTCTTTGGTGCTATGATTGATCGCAATGACTGGCAGTTAGGAGAAGACGTTGTTATTACAAGCGTATTCCCATCCGGTGCATTACGCGATTTGTCTAATCCACACAATGGCGGCAGTGGCCCTGGTTCCCGCGGATGGCAGCCACAGCATATGAATGAATATCAGAACCTGCCGAATACACCGGAAGGCGATAATGGGGGAGTGCATGTCAACAGTGGGATTCCAAACAAGGCATTTTTTCTTTTTGCGACAAGTGTAGGAAAAGAAAAAGCAGAACAGGTTTATTATAAGGCGTTGCGTGATTATTTAGTAAAGTCATCACAATTTATTGATATGCGGATTGCTGTTGAAAAAGCGGCAACAGATCTTCATGGAGCGAATAGTCCGGAAGTCACCGCAGCCCGCAGCGC
>JANPKZ010000070.1:0-5850 GCA_031426295.1 Saprospiraceae bacterium | reverse complement strand
TTAGTTTTTAACTATCCCCCTAAATGTCGAAAAGCCCGAACACACATTTGGTCAGGCTTTTTCGACTAAGGTCTCAAAATAAGAAAACTACATTTTTATGCTTCAGAGTCTGTACTCCGGAGAAGTTATTGGATGATGATTACTAAACGACCAGGACCCATGATTAGTTTCTATATATAGAAAAATCTTTAATGGTTTCCCGGATCGCCGGGAGGCTAAAGATATCAGAATCTGCCATATGATCCATCTGTAGTCGCATGCATTTTCGGCATGACAAAAATTATTCCGCTTGAAAATTGGATATATTAATCATATAATAGCTTTCTTTAATGCATTATATATTTAGGGAATATTTAATATGATTTTCAGAAAAAAAATTATTTTTTATCCACACGAACCTTTGTTCTGAAGGAGATAAGTTTCCAGATTTTATCTTTTCGTTTATCTTCGCCCTCCCACCCGCCCGGGTGCTGAAATTGGTAGACAGGCATGTTTGAGGGGCATGTGTCCAATAGGATGTGAGGGTTCGAGTCCCTCCCCGGGCACTCTTACTTTGATCAATCCGCGTGCAGATCCCTCACCTTTTGCAGGAAAGGAGATGCAAATACAAAGCTCTGGAGCGTTTCATTCTTAGACGTGAGTACCTCATCCTTGTTGCCTTCCCAGGCCAGCTGGCCTTCATGGATCAGGATAATATTATCCCCGATCTCCATAACCGAATTCATATCATGCGTATTGATGATGGTCGTGATATTTTTCTCCACTGTGATATCATGGATCAATTCATCGATGACAAGACTGGTTTTAGGATCGAGACCTGAATTAGGTTCATCACAAAATAGATATTTTGGCTCGAGCACCAGCGCGCGTGCAATACCCACACGTTTTTGCATCCCACCACTCAACTGCGATGGATATTTTTTATTGACACCTGGCAGATTGACACGTTCCAGGCAATAGTTGACCCGATCCAGCTTTTCTTTGGCTGTCTTATTAGTAAACATGTCCATCGGGAATGCAACATTTTCCTCAACCGTCATGGAGTCAAAAAGCGCGGTGCCCTGAAATAGCATACCCACTTTCATTCGTATTTCCCGAATTGCTTTTTTATCCAGTGATGTAAAATTGACATCATCATACCATACATCTCCGGATGTCGGCGGATATAATCCAACAAGTATTTTCAAAAGGACGGTTTTCCCTGCACCACTTCGCCCAATGATCAGGTTGGTCTTCCCGGATTCAAATGTGCAATTGATATCCTTCAGGACTACCTGATCGCCAAATGATTTATTGATATGTTCTGCTCTGATCATGAGGTTAATAATATGGCAATCATAAAATCTGCTATGAGTATGGCAATATTGCTCATCACAACAGCGGCAGTACTTGCCTTACCTAATTCGATACTTCCTCCCGAAACAAAATAACCCTGGTAACAGGAGATGGAAGCCAGGATCACTCCGAATACACAAGCTTTAACAAACATCATAAATACATTCCAGGGCTCGAAAAACGACCGGATCCCTTCAATATATTCAGCTGCGGTAAAAAGGCCCGTCGGAACACTGCTGATGAACGCGCCCAGGATACTCACCAAGGCCGCTACTGCCACCAGGAGAGGCACCACACAGAGGGCAGCAATGATCTTAGGCATGACCAGGTAAGCTGATGTATTCACGCCCATGATCTCCATGGCGTCAATATGTTCCTTTTGTCGCATCCCGCCAATCTCAGCTGCCATATTTGAGCCTACTTTTCCAGCCAGCACCAGGCAGGTAATCGTAGGAGCCAGCTCGATTATCGTAATATCCCTAACGAGGTATCCTACATAGTACTTAGGTATCAGTTGCCCTCCAAGCTGATAGCTGATCTGAACAGCCATAACAGCACCCATGAATGTTGAGATAAGGATGACGATGATCAGGGAGCCGATACCGATGTCATTCATCTGGCGCATCGTTTCCTTCCAGTACATGCTGAACTTCTCCGGCTTGGAGAAGACCTGCCGCATCCAGGTTAAAAAGCGACCCAGATGGTATATAAAATTATGTTTCTTCAATGCGTTGGTAGTGTGGGGTAAAAGTAGTTTTTATCAACAAATGGTCCATAACTGCTTTTCAGCCAAATCACTGCAGTCAAAACCACTGAAAAAATAGATATGTTTATGAATATGAATGCTGTCGTCACCGGATCAACAAAAGGAATAGGCTTAGCTATTGTAACGTCTTTAATGAAGGAAGGTTGGAATGTTGCGCTTTCCTCCCGGCATATGGAAGACCTTATTGAGGTTCAGGCACACCTGAAAACTGACTTTCCCAACAACGAATGCCATATCCATGCTGTCGATTTCAGGAACAAGCAAGAAACGATCAGTTATGGGAAAACTATTCTTTCCCAATGGGATCAGGTCCATCTGCTGGTCAATAATGTTGGCATCTTTATCGCGGATGCAGTGCATAAGGAATCAGATGGTGCCCTGGAACAAATGATAGAAACCAACCTGTACAGCGCTTACCACCTGACGCGGGTGTTGATTCCCGGTATGATGTCAAGGCGTTCGGGAAGTATCATCAATATATGCTCCATCGCCAGCTTTATGTCTTATCCGAATGGAGGATCTTACACGATCAGCAAATTTGCCATGCTCGGCTTTTCAAAAGTATTGCGGGAAGAAATGAAGCCACATGGCATAAAAGTAACAGCGATCATGCCCGGAGCAACCTGGTCAGCCTCATGGGGCGATGCCGATTTTCCCTACGATCGACTTATGAAACCAGAAGATGTAGCAGAAGCGGTCATATCGATCACCAGGATGAGCCCTGCATCCGTAGTTGAAGAGATTATTATTCGCCCGCAATTAGGCGACTTGTAATTGATTATCCTTTATAACTGATCCTGTACACGACGCCCGCCATGTCATCTGACACGAGCATAGATCCATCCTGTAACAATTCGATATCGACTGGCCGGCCCCACGCTTCACCACCCTGTAGCCATCCTTCTGCAAAAGGCTCATATGACACTGCCTTGTTTCCTTCCAGCTTCACCATCATCACCCTGTAACCAATAGGTGTTGAACGGTTCCATGATCCATGTTCTGCAATGAAAATGTAATCCTTGTATTGAGCAGGAAACATATCCCCTGTATAAAATTGCATACCTAGCGGAGCCACATGCGGGCCAAGCTTTTGAGCAGGTGGTGTATAGTCACTGCAATTTTTGTCCTTTCCAAATTTTGGATCCAGCAGTTCACCGGCATGGCAATATGGGAATCCAAAATTCATGTCTTCCCTGGGAGCATAGTTTAATTCACATGCAGGAGCATCATCGCCCATCCAATCTCCCCCATTGTCTGTAAACCATAATTCTTTTGTCGTTGGATGCCATGCAAATCCAACCGTGTTGCGAATACCATGCTGGACCACATCCATTTCTTTCGTGGTTATATTCAGACGAGTAATACTGGCAAAAACTTCTTCTTTTGATTCGCAGATATTGCAGGGAGCACCCACTGGTACATATAGATTCCCATCAGGTCCAAACGCGATGTATTTCCAGCCATGGTGTTCCTTGTCAGGATATTGGTCATAAAATAATTCCTTTACAGGATTGTCAAGATTTGATTCCACCCGGGGAAATTTCCAAATGGTACTGATCTCAGCCACGTACAGGTCACCATCTTTTAATGCAACACCATTAGGTTGCTTCATGCCTGATGAAACAATCGTCCATTTTTTATCCGTTATGTTATCCTTGTCAGTATCCTCAACGACATACACATTACCGGCTTCTTTTGAGCTGACGAATAATTTTCCGGAAGGACTGATGGCAAGAGACCGTGCGTTTTCAACATCGCCTGCATATATACTTATTTCAAAACCGGGTGGCAACTTAATCTGATGAAGCGGAAGACCCGAGGTCGTATCTTGTCCGTCTACTGTTTCCGAAGATGTATTTTCCGTCGTCTGGGAAGGCTTTGATGGGTTGCAGGCAAAAATGAAAAGGGCAGTAAAAAGTAGATAGTATGGCATATCAGTTGATTTAATATTTGAAATGGGAATTGCTGAAAATACTCAACTTAAATTACTGGCGATAGTTTTACCTGAGCCTGTTTTTTCATTGGTCGTTGAGCAACAAAATTATATTGCATCAACCTGGGGACCCAGGCGTGCCTTACAGACACCACCTCACCTCACTTTGATCGAACCTTTAGCATTGTCTGATGACCAAATCACAATACTCGAAAACTTATGTACAAAGCTTACGGCAATACAAACTCCGTTTCACATAAGGGTGTCAGGGTATAGTGCATTTATGCCCAGGGTGATATTTATGAATCCCATACTACCTCCTGAACTTTTGTTACTTCAGACAGAAATGAGAAATAAAATCAGGGAACTGATGCCAGATGTATTGAAAAAATATCAGGATCGGACATTTGATCCTCACATTACGTTAGCGCACAGAGATGTAAATCCGGATCAGTTCAACCTGATGTGGAAGCATTATCAACATTTACATCTAGATTTGGAATTCCAGGTGAATACATTTCATGTACTTGGCCACCGTACTGATGGTTGGGCGATTGAGAAAGAATATATTTTTAACCATACATAATACGATTAAATGAAATTCATTTCAAAATTTGCATTTTTGGCTCTTATAGTTTCCATGATCATCTCTTGCGACAAGGATGATCAAGGCACGCCCGCTGACAACCTGCCTGGAACCTGGCGATTGACAGACATTCATTCAGAAAATGGGGTTGCTACAATCACCATACAGGGAATTCCACTCACCCTTGCATACGAATCAGAGGGTACTTCCTATAATACGACTACAACCTTTACGGAAAATCCAAATGAGTTTACCTCTGAGGGATCTTACGTAATTCATTCAACCATAGCAACTCCCGGCACACCTACTACATTCGATGAAACTGTTAATGTCGCAGGGACAGGTACATGGTCTATTACTGGAGATGTACTAACAGAAACCCTGGCAGGCGAGACCACAGAAATTGACATTTTGGAATTGAGCAAAACCAAAATGCGATTGAAGTATGATGTTACTTTAAGTGAGGATAATCAGGGTCTTATATTCCAAACCACAGCAACGATATTTTCGACCTTCGAAAAAGAATAATTGAAGAATGAATAAAAAAAGAGCTTTTGAAAATATCAAAAGCTCTTTTTTTTATTACATATTCCTTCTATACTGCCCTCCTACTTCATATAAAGCATGAGTGATCTGCCCTAAAGAACAGGTTTTGACAGCTTCCATGAGCGCCTTAAAGGTGTTTTCATTTTTCATGGAAACTTCCTGCAAGTCTTTCAGCACATCAGCTGATCTATCGGAAAATGAATTCTGAAGATTTTGCAAACGTGTGATCTGCATTTCCTTTTCTTCTGTTGTTGCCCTGATGACTTCTCTTGGAAGTACTGTTGGTGAGCCATCATGAGACAAGAACGTATTCACACCAATAATCGGATATTCCCCAGAATGTTTTAATGTTTCGTAATACAAACTTTCTTCCTGGATCTTGCCTCGCTGATACATGGTTTCCATCGCACCGAGCACACCACCTCTTTCTGTAATCCGATCAAATTCTGCCAGTACGGCAGCTTCGACGAGATCAGTTAATTCTTCTATGATAAATGCACCCTGTAACGGATTTTCATTTTTCGCGAGACCCAATTCGTGATTGATGATCATCTGGATCGCCATGGCACGACGTACACTTTCTTCTGTAGGTGTGGTGATGGCTTCATCATATGCATTCGTGTGCAGGCTATTGCAATTATCGTAGATCGCATACAAAGCCTGTAACGTAGTACGGATATCATT
>JANPKZ010000069.1:0-2983 GCA_031426295.1 Saprospiraceae bacterium | reverse complement strand
GCTGACTTTCAACGTATTCCATCTGACTATTATAAACTCCGACGCCTTGATCCTTCCTACAGCATCTACTTCAGCCCTACAGATTTTGAGCCCGTTCCTGCTTCGAAGGAAGGGATCAACAAGCTTTTCGAGAAATATCAGCCAGGGAGTAGCGCGTTACTGCAGAAATTTCTGGAAGAAGCTGAAATGACCTACAATCTGGCGGTGTCCCAGATGGCTTTAAAACCAGGTCATTCACCTCTTGAATTTATATCTGTCCAGACAATTACCCATGCACCGTTATTTATACAATCCCTGAGACAAAGAGTCAGGAACAAGTTTAAACATCCTTACCTCATTTCACTCCTGGAGTTTCCTGTTTTATTCCTGGGTGCAAAACCAGGTGATACACCTGCCTTTTACAACTTTATGAACTATGCAGATATCGTTCTGGGTACATGGTATCCCGAGGGCGGCATGTATAATGTGGTGAAAGGTATGGTGGCATTGGCACAGGAATTAGGGGTAAAATTGATCATGAACTGCGAAGTAAAAAGCTTCAACAGTGATCAAAAGAATATCTATGAAGTAAACACATCTCAAGGCACCTTTGCCACAGATATCGTAGTGAGTGGTGCTGATTACCACCATACCGAATCATTGCTCCATGGCGATGACCGGAATTACAGTGATGCTTATTGGTCAAAGAGAACATTTGCTCCGTCCGCCCTACTCTTCTTTGTAGGGTTGAATAAAAAATTGAAGAATGTAGATCATCACACTTTATTTTTTGATACGTCGTTTGATGAACATGCACATTCGATCTATGATACACCAGAATGGCCTGAGGACCCATTGTTCTATGTCAACATCCCCTCGATTACAGATCCTCTGGTAGCACCGATTGGTCAAGAATGCCTTACTATATTGGTTCCGATTGCTCCGGGTATTGAGGATACACCTGAAATCCGCGAGATGTTTTTTCAAAAGATCATGGACAGGATGGAATTCATCACTGGCAATGAGATCCGGCAGCACATCGTGATCCGTCATTCCTACAGCATCAATGATTTTATTGAAGATTACAATGCATATAAAGGCAATGCATACGGCATGGCCAACACACTTTTTCAGACAGGATATTTCCGTCCATCTATCCAGAATAAGAAAATTAATAATCTATACTATACAGGGCAATTGACAGTTCCGGGCGGTGGGGTACCTCCGGCGATCATGTCCGGCAAAATTGTGGCAACAGAAATTTTGAAAAAGATCAGAAGGTATGAGTTCGCAGGTTGATCTTTTTCATAGGGTATCAGGAGAAGTGAGCCGGCGTATCACCGAGAGGTACTCCACGTCTTTTTCATTGGCGATCCGACTACTGGGGACGTCAATCCGCCAGGATATATACAACATATATGGTTTTGTAAGAGTGGCGGATGAAATTGTTGATTCATTCCACAATTTTCCCAAAGAATATTTACTTGACAGGTTTGAGGAAGATATGTATCATGCGTTAGCAACAGGTATCAGTGTCAATCCTGTGCTAAATAGTTTTCAACACACAGTCAATACCTATAAAATCGATTTGCAGCTGATCAAAGATTTTATGGCCAGTATGCGTCTGGACCTGAGCAAGCAGACATATTCAGACACAGAGTATAAACAATACATCTACGGCTCCGCTGACGTAGTTGGTCTGATGTGTTTAAAGGTATTCGTGCATGGTGATGAAGAAGCATATCAGAAATTAAAAAGTACAGCCATGTGCCTTGGCTCAGCTTTTCAGAAAGTGAATTTCCTGAGAGACATGAACAACGATTATGCTGATCTTCAGCGATCCTATTTTCCGGGATTCCAGCCGCAGAAAATGACAAAGCAGGATAAAGAACTGATCATTGCAGATGTCCGCAATGATTTTCGGGAGGCACGAAAAGGTATTCGCCAGTTACCGGATTGCGCCAGGCTGGGCGTTCTCACTGCTTACCGTTATTATTACAAACTTCTGTGCAGGCTTGAACGGGTCACGCCTGAGGAATTAACAACTGGTCGGATCCGTGTGCCCGATATTAAAAAACTCTTTATCATTTTTACGTCTTATATGATCTATAAGTTTTCAGTGAATGAAAAAACCTGGTAATATGAGCGTAAAACCTAAAATTCTTTTCACATGGGTATCCTGACCATATTCCTCACGTTTATCGGCATGGAGGGTGTTGCCTGGTTTACACATAAATATGTTATGCATGGATTCCTCTGGGTACTCCATGAAGACCATCACGTGAAAAAACCTGACCATGGCGTTATCGAACACAATGATTCATTTTTTCTTGTTTTTGCCATTCCCTCAATGATCCTGTTTGCCTTATGGAGTCTTAATGGCTATGGTTGGGCTTTGCATATAGCGTTGGGTATCGCACTATATGGTTTAGCATATTTCCTGGTGCATGATATCTTTATCCACCAGCGGATCAAAATCTTCAGGAGATCCAATAATGTATATTTGCGTGCGATCCGTAAAGCACACAAGATCCACCATAAACATTTGACCCGGTTTAATGGCGAATGTTTTGGGATGCTGATGGTACCGATCCGGTACTTTATGGAGGCGAGGAAAAAAGCCTAGTATGTATTTATACCTTCTGATCAATTTTTGTGCGGTAATCATTCCTTTCCTTTTTAGTTTTCATCCCAAGCTTCAGTTTCATAAAGAGTGGAAATATTTTTTTCCTGCCAATCTTGTCGTTGCTGCACTTTTCATCGCATGGGATATTCAGTTTACGGCAATGGGTGTATGGGGATTCAATCCCGATTACATAACAGGTGTATATTTCAAAGGCATTCCAATTGAGGAGATCTTGTTTTTCATCTGCATACCGTATGCAAGCTTATTTACGCTTCATGCATTGAAGAAAATATTTTCAGACTTTGGCATTGATGATCATGCGCGAGATGGCCTTACCTATTTCCTGATACTGGCCTGTGTTGTTGTTGGTTTTATTTT
>JANPKZ010000068.1:0-12750 GCA_031426295.1 Saprospiraceae bacterium | reverse complement strand
ATACATGAACATATAACTCATCGTATAATCTGCCCATTCGATCATGGAGAGCGTGTCCTGGTGATCCTCATCGGTTTCTGTACAGAATCCCGCAATGATATCCGAAGAGATAGCACATTCTGGTACGATTCGTCTTATCGCCTCAATACGGTTCCGGTACCATTCGCGATCATATGTCCTGTTCATCAACGAAAGAATACGGCTGCTTCCTGATTGAACCGGCAGATGGATGTATTTGCAGATATTATCATACCTCGCCATGATGTACAGCACATCATCAGTCATATCCTTTGGATGAGAAGTACTGAAGCGGATGCGTAGGTCCGGATGGATCATTGCTACCTGCTCAAGCAGTTGTGCAAATGTGTATGTTTCGTTTGTTTCAGGATGTTGCCATTTGTAAGAATCTACATTCTGACCAAGAAGGGTGACTTCACGATATCCCTTTTCAAAAAGATGATTGGCTTCGGATATGATCGTAAATGGATCACGTGATCGTTCCCTGCCTCGTGTGAAGGGTACTACACAGAATGAACACATATTGTCACAACCGCGCATAATCGATATGAAGGCTGTGATGCCATTACTTTCCAGTCTGACAGGACTGATGTCAGCATAGGTTTCTTCTCTCGACAACTGTACGTTTATTCCCTTGTCCCCATCTTCTGCCTCTGAAAGCAATTTGGGCAGATCGCGGTATGCATCGGGTCCAACGACCAGGTCTACCAATTTCTCTTCCTCCAACAGGCTTTTTTTCAGGCGCTCGGCCATGCAGCCAAGGATTCCCACCATGGTGCCCGGACGGTTGATCTTGATCTTATCAATCGTCCTCAATCTTTTCCTGACAGTTTCTTCCGCCTTCTCGCGGATGGAACAAGTATTCAGGAGGATCAGATTTGCTTCCTCAATATCTCTGGTAGGGAGGTATGAACAGGTTTGGAGGATAGATGCCACAATCTCACTGTCACTAAAGTTCATCTGGCAGCCATAGGATTCTATAAAGAATCGCTTTACATTATTAGGCATAACAATCTCATCAACAGCATAGTAGTAAGCTTCACCCTGTCGGGTTGGATCAATAGTGCGTACGATGGAATCTGTATGACTCATAAGCCTAAAAAGGGTCGCGAAGATAAGGATTTATCTGCCATTTTGACACGCAGGTGATATATAACCTGCATGGATATGGTGATTCACCTAAGTAGTTAGTTAGCCGAATAGTGGTAATTTTGAAACAAATATTCTCAAGATGACAACTGCCACAATGAATTCATCCGCTCACTTTATTGAGCTTGAACACGAATACGGGGCGCATAATTATCATCCTTTACCCGTGGTTTTACACAGGGGCGAAGGTGTTTATGTTTGGGATGTAGATGGCAGGCAATATTTTGATTTTCTATCCGCCTATAGTGCCGTTAACCAGGGTCATTGTCATCCACGAATTATTGATGCACTGAAAAACCAGGCAGATAAGCTGACACTGACTTCCAGAGCATTCTATAATGATCAGCTAGGTCCTTTCGAAAAGTATATCACGTCTTATTTTGACTATCAGAAAGTTCTCGTGGCCAATTCCGGAGTGGAAGCAGTTGAAACTGCGATCAAACTTTGTCGTAAATGGGCCTATGTTAAAAAGGGGCTTTCAGCACAGTCGGCTAAAATAGTTTTTGTGGAAGGAAATTTTCACGGCAGGACGTTGGGTGTGATTTCGGCATCTACTGATCCTTCGAGCACCGGTGATTTTGGACCATATATGCCGGGGTATGTAATCATTCCCTACAATGATAAAGTGGCTTTAGCCGAGGCATTAAAGGATCCTAATGTTGCTGGTGTGTTAGTTGAACCCATCCAGGGAGAAGCAGGCGTGGTGGTTCCATCAGAAGATTATTTGCCGTACATGGCTGCATTGTGCAAAGAGCATAATATCCTGATGATTGCCGATGAAGTACAGACCGGATTAGCGAGGACAGGTAAATTATTGGCCACATGCGGCAATTGTTCGTGCACAGGATTTTGTGAAAGGAAGCCTGAAGTACGTCCTGATATCCTGATCTTAGGAAAAGCGCTATCAGGAGGAGTTCTGCCAGTATCAGCTGTTCTCGCTGATGATGAGATCATGCTTTGTATTAAACCCGGTGAGCACGGTTCTACGTATGGTGGTAATCCGCTGGCATGCGCAGTTGCTGTTGCATCACTTGAAGTGATCCGCGATGAGCGTTTGGATGAAAATGCCATGAAGCTTGGTGAGGTTTTCCGCAGCCGGATGCAGAAAATTATCGATCTGTATCCTGTTGTCAAATTAGTCAGGGGAAAAGGATTACTAAATGCGATTGTTGTTGATGATCACGAAGAAGGTCATCTTGCATGGGACATCTGTCTCCAACTGGCAAAAAATGGGTTATTAGCCAAACCTACCCACGGTAACATTATTCGGTTTGCACCTCCGTTGGTCATCACAGAGGAACAACTGCATGAATGTTGTGACATTATCGAAAAAGTAATTGCAGAATTCAGCAGGCTTTGATAATCAGTAAAGTTTCCTGATCATCATGTGGATATCGATGATCTGCCGGATCACGGATCGTGACCCATCATTGTAAATTATAAAATCAGCAAGGGGAATTTTCTTTTCATCAGGCCATTGTTGCTGCATCCGGCTGATGACTTTTTCTCTGTCTGCCTGGTCCCGTTTCATAACTCGTTCAATTCGGGTTTCTACATCTGCCACCACCAGGATTACAGCATTAAATCTTTGTGTAAGGTTCTCTTCAAAAAAAATGGCACTTTCCTGGATGATATAGGGTGCTGATTGACATTCCTCCTTCTGAGTCCAATGGATCAAGTCATCATACACAGCGGGATGCACAATTGCATTCAGTTGTTGCAGGAGGCTTTTATCCTGAAACACTTTTGAAGCGATCCATGCACTATTAAGGTTACCATGATTGTATGCTTCGGTTCCAAACAGGTCAGTTATTTTTTGGATTACCACGGTATCCGTATTCATGATCCGTTTACCATGGTCATCTGATGAATAGACCGGAATACCCATCGACTGCAGGATTTCTGCAACCATTGTTTTTCCGGAACCGATTCCACCTGTTAATCCAATCAATTTCATCCTGCTAAGTTCTTAAATAAATGACACTGCTACAGTATCAGGTCCTCGTCAGGAATGGTGGCGTTCATTTCAAGAAAATCAAGATATTCTTGTGTTTCCGCAAAATCCATTTTTGAAAATTGATGAAGCATTTTTTTAAAGTCAGCTTGCAGTGAGGATTTTAGAAAGGCAATTGTTATCTCCGCACGGCCTGTAAATGTTTCTTTTAAGACAGGAATGTCAGATTGCTTCAGATGGTTGAGGATGGCAGGGTGTTGTTGATAATCAACTTCCAGGCGGATCGTACCATAGAGTTTTTTCTCAACGATTTCATTCAGATCAATAGCATTTGCTGCACTGGTTTTGTAAGCCTCGATCAGACCCGGAACACCTAATTTTGTCCCACCGAAATATCTAACCACAACGATATACACATTTGTCAGACCATGCCTTATGAGCTGACCAAGTATCGGCTTACCCGCGGATCCGGATGGCTCTCCATCATCATTTGATCGCTCAAGAGAAGCATCAGGAAACAGGCGTGTGGCAGAGCAAAAATGTCTTGCTTTCGGATGAAGTTTCTTAAGTTTTTGAAGCACATCAGCGACTTCAGCCTCAGAAGAGACAGGTATGGCATAACTGTGGAATTTGCTGCCACGATCCATGTAATACCCTTCAGAATCAGATTTTAAAGTCCGGAATGTGTCCGGCAATCCTGTATTCATTGAAAAAGTGGAAAGATTAACATCGTATTACCTCGTTTTGATACCTCAATAGCCATTCAGATCCTGTTTTAGTCATTTGTTAACAAGCCAAAATTAATTTTTTGACAATCTTTGCGCCTGTTGGATTTCAAAACAGATCACCCTTTATTGACGGTCACGACGATCATGCTTCGCTACTAAACTGCCCGAGATTGGAACAAAGCTTACTTCAATACGATTCCGTGATCGCCGGATGCAGACTTTTGTTTTTTCGCAAAAACAAAGATTACGGTACTGCCTGGAGGATCCTCAGGCTTTCTTCCCTTACGGATCAGATCTTTATAAAAGCTTCACGGATCCGGAATATTGAAGAGCAAGGTATCCACAAAATCAGTGATAAACCGGATGATGAATACGTAGGTATCATTAACTATTGCGTCATGGCCCTCATCCAGCATTCCCTGCAGCATGATGATCGTCAGCATATTCCCTTTGATGAATTAAGTGAATTATATGATCGCTTTATTCAGGAGACGCGTCATCTGTTTGAAACAAAAAATCACGATTACGGTGAGATCTGGAGGGATATGCGTATCAGCAGTTATACTGACCTGATCCTCATGAAAATACTCAGGATCAAACAAATTGAAGATAATGATGGCCAGGCACTGGCCTCTGAAGGTATTGATGCCAACTATATGGACATCATCAACTATTGTGTTTTTGCTTTAATCAGAATTGAAGAACAATCATCGATATGACATTACCAACTCTATTACTCTATATCGCCATTGCAGCTCTCGTTGTTACTGTGACGATCGGTCTTTTAAAAAAAGGTCACAAGTCCTGGCTGATGACATTCCTGCAAAATTTTTCAGGAATCCTGTTCATCGTTTCAGGACTCGTGAAAGCTGTTGACCCAATGGGGACAGCATTCAAGATGGAACAATATTTTACCGAATTCCAATACACATTTGCAGAGTCGGCGTTCAAGTTTATGGCACCCTTATTTCCATGGCTCAGCAGCATATCACTGGTGTTTTCAGTCGTAATGATTGTTTTTGAAATTGTGCTTGGGTTGATGTTGATCCTGGGACATCGTCCGAAATTGACGAGTTGGTTGTTTCTATCGCTTGTTTTGTTTTTCACATTTCTGACGGGCTTTACATTCCTCACAGGATATGTACCCAGCGGTGGTAATTTTTTCCAGTTCAGTACATGGGGACCATACACAGCCACCAACATGCGTGTTACGGATTGTGGATGTTTTGGTGACTTTATAAAACTGGAACCAAAAATTTCTTTCTTCAAAGATCTTGTCCTTCTCCTGCCGGCATTATATTTTGTTTTCCGTCACCGGGACATGCATCAACTATTTTCAGGAAAGGTGCGAGCTATAATCATTGCAGCTTCTATCGTCCTGTTGACATTGTTCTGTCTGAATAATTTTATGTGGAATCTTCCAGTCGTAGACTTTAGGCCATTTAAAAAAGGAACGAACCTGTATGAGAAGAAAAAGGCGGAAGAAGAAGCTGCAGCTTCCGTTAAGATCACTGCGATGAAAATTCAAAATATTGCATCTAAAGAAATTGTGGAAATTCCTTATGACGTGTATATGAAGGAATATGCAAAATACCCGAAAACGGAATGGACAGTTGTGGAACAGATGAAGACAAAACCTGCTATAGAAGAAACCAAGGTGAGTCAGTTTTCACTGGTAGATGCTGATGGTTTTGATGTGGCTGAAGATATCCTGACTGATTCGGGTCATGTTTTTCTTATTGTGGCATATAAACTAAAAGGGGAGTCATCCAGCGAGGAAGTGATGATCCCTGATACAACCTGGACGACAGATACGGTACTGGTCAATAATCAGGACACACAGATCGTTAAGAGCATTGCTTCTGTAGGTACAAAGAGTATGTCGAAAGAAGTTTTTGTCTGGGACGCTGACTATGTGAATAAGTACACACAAAAGGTGAACCCGCTGATGGAGGATGTCATGAAACAGGGTGCTAAAGTCTATGCTACAGCTGGTGGTGCCGGTACAGAGCAGCTGGAAGCATTCAAAGATGCTACCGATGCTCCGTATAACTGGTATGAGGCAGATGATATCCTGTTGAAGACGATTATCCGGTCAAATCCGGGCGTTGTACATCTGAAAGGAGGAACCGTGGTGGATATGTGGCACATCCGGAATCTCCCGAAGACATTACCTTTACAATAAGCTCGTCAGGGGTATAGGTATCTGAAACATATCAAAAATTATATCATTTGATGTTGTAGGGGTAAGACAAATAGCTTTTATTTGTGCCCATAATGTTCGTTGAATCAATTTGAGGTATAATCCCATATGGTAAGCAGGAGAAGTATAAGGGTGAAAGTCATGCAGTTACTGTATTCGCTTGACAGGGACCCGGGTGTAAGCCATAAAGAAATCCTAAACCGGTACGACAAGGCAGTTGACCTGGCGTATGAAAGCCTTCTGTTCAATCTGTACCTGATGATCGAGATCGCTCACCAGGCAGTTGTAGATCGCGACAACCGGCTGGCCAAGCTTCGTCCTGAACCGGATGATCTCATTTGGAATGCCAAGCTGTTCGAAAACGAGCTTGTTCAGAGCCTCTATACGAATAAACCCTTACGTAAATATTTTGACGATAAACACTTCAGTACCCGGCTTGACCAGGACCTGATGATGAAGATGTACACTACATTTTCAAAAGCACCTGAATACAAAAAATATATTTTCGGAGAGATAGACGAAGCCGGTCACCGGGATTACCTGTTAGATATCTACCGGGAACTCCGCAAAAATGAGATCTATGAAGAAGTCATAGATGACCAGTATCCATTCTGGCAGGAAGACAAATCACTGGTCATCGGTGCATTCAAAAAAATAATCAAGCAGCTTCCGGAAACGAAAGAAAAATTTTACGAAGAATATCTGCCGGATGATGATACCGTCATTGATTTTGGACGAAGGCTGATCGCCATCACCATGGAACAGGCCGATACGCTGGAACAGATGATCGAACCTACGCTCAAAAACTGGGATATGGAACGCCTTGCAGTGCTCGATGTCATTATCATTAAGATGGCGCTTGTAGAGTTTATTTATTTCCCAACCATTCCGACTAAAGTAACTCTTGATGAGTATGTTGATATTTCAAAAGAATACAGCACACCTAAGAGTAAAGATTTCGTCAACGGCATCTTAGATAAGCTGATGAAAAACCTTGAGGAAGAAGGCAAGATCAAAAAGGAAGGCAGAGGATTATTAGAGGAATAAACCCCGACATAACGCATGCAGGAAAAAGCACTAATACTTGATTTCGGAGCTCAATACACCCAACTGATTGCCCGCCGGGTGCGAGAACTGGAAATCTACAGCGAGATCATTCCGTATCATGCGTTGCCTGCAGAAGTTCCTGCTGATGTAAAAGCACTTATTTTATCAGGTAGTCCTTTTTCAGTGAAGGATGAAAATAGTCTTAGGCCAGACTTACTTCCATGGGTTGGAAAAGTGCCCATTTTCGCTATCTGTTATGGAGCACAATATGTAGCTGATGCATTCGGTGGAGAAGTAGCCAGATCAGATAAAAGAGAGTATGGTAAAGCCAAGCTCCATATCATTCATCCGGAACATCCATTATTCGCCAATGTACCTCACGGTTCACAGGTTTGGATGTCTCACGGTGACAGCATACTGAAGATTCCACCGGGTTACGAATTGCTTGCAGAAACAGATAGTATTCCAGTTGCAGCATATGCCAGTACGAGCACCAATACTGGTCCCATGGTATGTTGTGTTCAATACCATCCTGAGGTGACGCACTCACTGCACGGTCATGTGATGCTAAAAAATTTCCTGCGGGATATTGCAGGATTCACTGAGCGATGGACACCGGAATTATTTATTGAAGAAAGTGTACGTCAGATACAGGAGCAGGTAGGTGAGGATGAAGTATTGATGGCATTGTCGGGCGGTGTTGATAGTACGGTAGGTGCTTTGCTGGTGCATCGTGCGATCGGTAAAAAACTGCATTGCTTTTTTATTGATAATGGCTTGTTACGAAAAGATGAATTTCAATCGGTACTTGACCGGTATGAAGGCATGGGTCTGAGCATCCATGGTATTGATTCTAAGCAAAAATTCTATGATGCGCTTGCAGGTATCACTGATCCTGAACATAAACGCAAAACGATAGGTCGTCTTTTTATTGAAGTATTTGAAGAAGAATCTTCTTCGTATCCGAATGTCAAATGGTTAGGTCAGGGTACAATTTATCCCGATGTGATTGAATCCATTTCTGTTCATGGTCCTTCCGCTACCATCAAATCACATCATAATGTTGGTGGATTGCCCGACCGGCTTAAATTAAAAATTCTCGAGCCTCTTAGGATGCTTTTCAAAGATGAGGTACGGAAAGTGGGATATGCATTAGGCGTTCCCTCAGAAATCCTGGAACGTCATCCTTTTCCGGGTCCGGGGCTTGCCATCCGGATCATTGGAGATATTACACCTGACAAAGTGAGGATCGTCCAGGAAGCAGATGAAATCTACACGAATCTGTTGAAAAAACATGGCTGGTACGATAAGATCTGGCAATCAGGAGCTATACTCCTGCCTGTCCAATCTGTAGGAGTTATGGGAGATGAGCGCAGTTATGAAAACACTATAGCTCTTCGCGCCGTTAATTCTGTCGACGGAATGACAGCGGAGTGGAGTAAAATACCCCATGAGTTGCTTGCGGAGATATCAAGTGAAATAATGAACCGGGTTAAAGGAATTAATCGAGTAGTCTATGACATCAGTACCAAGCCGCCTGCTACCATTGAATGGGAATAATTTTGTCTTAAGTATTGGGATCCTGCTGGCTATCTACAGTTGTGGTACGACCAAAAAAACGACAGCTCCTCCCACCACCACTCCAACCACTGAAGTTGAAAAGGTTCGTGTATATGATCCTGCGTCAGGCAAGTATGTTCTGGTGCCCCGCGATGCTGTAAAAGTTGACACAATAAAATGGACAGAGGATAATGTTGATCCTGTAGTGGTTGAGAAAGTCAAAGAAACCAATACCGACACACCCATCAAAAAAAGTCGGTATGATGTAAGTCTTTTGCTCCCATTGAATAGTATGAATTACCCTGACCTGGAAAGTCAGATCGATCCCAAATTGGTCAGATTTATGCAGTATTATGGAGGTCTGCGGATTGCTGCAAAAGAGATCGAACGATTAGGATTACCTGTTACGTTTCATTCTTTTGACACGGAATCGACGATCAGTAAATTAAATGAAATATTAAAGGATCCTGCTGTGCGCGCGGCAGACGTCATCATCGGACCCTATGATAAGGAGAACGTAGAAACAGTTGCAGCGTATGGATTATTAAATGATAAATTAGTAATCTCACCATGGTTGCCTGCATTTAACCTGGAATCAAACAATCCCAATTTTATTCAGATGGTCCCGGGTCTTAGTAACAATGCGGATGCCATCATGAAATATGCAGGAGAAGCTTTCAGAAATCGCAAAATTTTCCTCGTTGCCAGGAATAATCCAACCGAGATAAACCGGTTGTTGATGTTCAAAAAAAATCCGGCAATCAAAACAGAAGATCTGATCATTGACGACTCATCAATTGATCTCGCAAAAACAAATCTTTCATTTTTACTGGATGATCCTGATGGAACAGTTTTTATCATGCCATACTATTCGAGATCTGACGAACAGTTTGTCAGTTCATTCATGCGAAAATTAGTTGCTGATAAAGGCACAAAAGATGTGATTGTATTTGGATTTCCACAGTGGACCGGCTTCAATGGCTTAAACCCAAATTATATGGAAAGCTTGTCAGTGCATATTAGTTCTCCAACCTATCTCAATACGAGCAGTTCTGAATATCGTGCGTTCCGTGAAGAATTTTATACTACCTTTTATACGATGCCTGACAACCAGGCATACCAGGCATATGACCTGCTGATGTGGGTAGCGCGTCGGCTTGTAGAAGGTGGTCGAAAAGGCCCGTTAAATGCAGCGACATCAGAGTTCGGCATTATCTCAGGATATGATCTAAAGCCTGTGTTTCCCTCAGAATCAAAAGTGGGTATGGACAAGAAGACTCCCTTGTATTACGAAAATTCAAAACTGAGGATCCTGAAATATATAAACCAGGATTTCGAACTGGTGAGATAGGCTTAGACGAGTTTTGTCAATGCCTGACCTAATCGCGCAGCTGCTTCCCTGATTTTTGCTTCTGAAGTTGCATATGACAACCGGATACATCTTTCATTTCCAAATGCTGCACCCGATACAGTACTCACTCGTGCTTCAGCAAGAAGATATAAGCTCAGGTCATCCGCATCGCGAATTAATAATCCTTCCGCAGAAGATTTTCCAAAATAGGCAGACACATCAGGAAAAACATAAAATGCGCCCTGCGGTCTGTTGATCAGCAACAATGGAATTTGTTCCAACAATGAAATGATGAGATCACGTCTTGCATGAAATGCTTTAGCCATTTCAATGGTCGGTGCCTGATCTCCATCAAGTGCAACTGCAGCCGCCTTTTGTCCGAATGAATTCGCACCGCTGGTCACCTGGCCCTGGATCTTGGTACACGCCTCAGCAACCCAAAGTGGACCGGCAATATATCCAAGTCTCCAGCCGGTCATTGAATATCCTTTTGACATTCCGTTGATGATTATGGTCCTGTCCTGCATACCATCCATGGAAGCAATGGAATGATGCTGACCTCCAAAATTGATGTGCTCATAAATTTCATCCGACACTACCATCACATGTTCATATGCTTGCAGAACCTCGGCAAGATGTTTTAAATCATCATAACTCAGTACCGATCCGCTCGGATTGCAGGGTGATGAATAGAGAATAAATTTTGTGCGGTCCGTAATCAGTGCTTCGATTTGTTGAGCGCTGCATTTAAAGTCATGTTCAATATTGGAATGAGCAATAACCGGAACACCACCTGCCATCTTCACGATCTCGTAGTATGAAACCCAATAGGGTGCAGGTAAAATCACTTCATCACCCGGATCCAGGAATGCCATGCAAAGATTGTAGACACTTTGTTTGGCACCATTAGACACCACGATTTGATTGGGTGTGTATTGGAGGCCATTTTCACGGGAGAGTTTACGTACGATGGCTTCTCGTAACTCTAGTAATCCATTTACGGGAGTGTATTTCGTATAGCCATCATCCAGTGCTTTTTTCGCTGCTTCTTTGATATAGTCCGGGGTATCAAAATCGGGCTCACCAAGGCTCATATCGATCACGTCTTTTCCCTGTGCCTTCAGCTCACGTGCCAGCTTGGCCATTTTCAGGGTAGCAGACTCCTGCATTTCAAGGACCAGCCGGGAGAGGGGCAGCATGGAAGTATCTGAATTCATCATCTTGGGACTATATTATTTATTTTGCGGCTAAGTTACCATCCAAAATGAATAAAAAATCAGAGGAATTGTCCCGCCGCAGGGAACTGGCATTATTAGGTGGAGGTGCGGACCGGATCGAACAGCAGCATAAAAAGGGAAAGCTCACGGCCCGTGAACGGATTACTCTGCTTTTTGATGAAGGCAGTTTTGAGGAGATCGGTATGATGGTGATCCACAGGACGTCTGATTTCGGGATGGATGAGCAGCAATTTTATGGCGATGGGGTGATAACCGGGTATGGTACGATAGATGGCAGATTAGTGTATGCCTATGCACAGGATTTTACCGTTTTTGGTGGGGCTCTTTCAGAAACGCATGCTGAAAAGATCTGCAGGATCATGGATCTCGCGATTGACAATGGTGTGCCGCTCATAGGTTTGAATGATAGTGGAGGTGCCCGTATACAGGAAGGGGTTCGGTCCTTGGGCGGGTATGCTGATATTTTTTACAGAAATGTAAAAGCATCAGGTGTGATACCACAGATCAGTGCGATCATGGGTCCATGCGCAGGAGGCGCAGTGTATAGTCCTGCTATGACCGATTTTACAATCATGGTGGAAGGTAGTTCATACATGTTCGTTACAGGCCCCAATGTTGTGAAGACAGTAACGAATGAAGAAGTAACAAGTGAAGAACTGGGCGGTGCGATGACACATGCCACGAAATCGGGTGTAACACACCTCACTGCGGTTAATGATGTGGATTGTATTCAACAGGTACGAAAGCTACTTACATATATTCCGCAGGACAATAGGAGCAAAGCACCAAAAATTGATTTTACACCTGACGAAGAATTACGACCAGGTCTGAATGATATTATGCCTGAAAGTGCATCCACGCCTTATGATATGCGGGATGTGATTCGCGAGCTGGCAGATGAAGAATCCTTCATGGAGATCCATGAACATTTCGCTCCAAATATTTTAGTTGGTTTTGCACGAATGGGTGGATCCAGTATCGGGATCGTCGCTAACCAGCCGTGGCACCTGGCAGGCGTGTTAGATACAACAGCATCGCGTAAGGCAGCCCGTTTTGTACGTTTTTGCGATTGCTTCAATATCCCATTGCTTGTGCTGGTAGATGTACCCGGATTTTTACCCGGCACACATGAAGAATGGAATGGTATTATTCAGCACGGTGCGAAGTTGTTGTATGCATTTTCAGAGGCTACTGTTCCGCGCATTACACTCATCACGCGCAAAGCCTATGGCGGCGCATATGATGTGATGAATTCAAAACATATCGGTGCGGATCTCAATTTTGCCTGGCCTACTGCAGAGATCGCAGTCATGGGTGCTAAAGGAGCGTCTGAAATTATTTTCAAAAAAGAAATTCAAACCTCTGCCAATCCCGGAGAAACGTTGATTGAAAAAGAAAAAGAATATGCCGAGATGTTTGCGAATCCCTACCAGGCAGCAGAACGTGGATTTATTGATGAAGTGATTCTGCCCCAGGATTCCAGAAGAAAGATCCTGAAAGGA
>JANPKZ010000067.1:0-13198 GCA_031426295.1 Saprospiraceae bacterium | reverse complement strand
CCACCTCTAACACTTTCACTTTTTCATACTCCGCAGATTCTGACATGACGTCAACCTTTGTAATGACAGATATGAGTGGTCATGTGGTGTTTACATCTCCTGTAAATTCAAATCAACCAAATGAAATTCAGGTTTCCGAATTGGCTGCTGGACTTTACATTGTTTCTGTACGCACTCCTGATGGTATCCACACCGGGAAAGTTATCCTGACAGATTAGAAAGAAGCTCAAATCCATTTGGTGAAAAAAGTCGACTTTTAGGCTATGGAAATTACGTCCATCCTCATCGGCGCGCTCATTGGGATTATCCTGGCATATGTAATCTTTTCCCTACTGTCAAAGGGCAAGACCGTACCCCGTACAGAGTTTGATGCCCTGAATGCCCGGTGGAATGAATCCTCCACGAATCTCAAACTGACCGAAGAACGGCTGAGATCCCAACAGGAATCTGCTCTATCCCTTCAGCAGAAAATGGAAGCCCGTGAAAAAGAAATGGCCGGTCTTCTTTCCCGCACTGCTTCCCTCGAAACCAATGTTAAAAACTACGATGATCGCATAAAAGAGTTCTCCGCTTCACTCCTGGAGGAACGAAAAACAAACCAGCTGCAACAATCAGAAATAAATCAGCACCTGCAGGCTCTTGCAGAAATTTCTGCCAATAATAAATCGCTGCAGGAAAAACTGGAAAGTCAAAAGGATGAAATTGTCCAGATCC
This sequence comes from Saprospiraceae bacterium, assembly GCA_031426295.1. Classification (GTDB taxonomy): domain Bacteria; phylum Bacteroidota; class Bacteroidia; order Chitinophagales; family Saprospiraceae; genus Opimibacter. Next base: position 12,484 of record JANPKZ010000067.1, on the reverse strand, counting down.
AGAAAACATCTCACCTGCAGTTTGAAAAAATAGCCCAACAAATTTTCGAAGAGAAATCCGGAAAATTTACAGAGACCAATAAGTCGAATATTGAGGCGATCCTCAAGCCTCTGAGTGAAAATATTGAGACATTCAAAAAGAAGGTTGAAGAAACATATGATAAAGAATCCAAAGAACGGTTTTCACTGGGTGAAAAAGTAAAAGACCTTATCGAGAATACCAGCAAGGTTAGCCAGGAGGCTAATAATCTTGCAACTGCATTAAAAGGTCATACGAAGAAACAAGGTGACTGGGGTGAGACAATCCTGGAGCGGATCCTGGAAATGTCGGGTCTTGAAAAAAACAGGGAATATTTTGTCCAGGAAAATCTGAAAGATGAAGATGGTAAAAATGTCCGGCCGGATGTAATCGTACGATTGCCCGATAATCGCAACATTGTACTGGATTCGAAAGTATCCATGAATGCTTACCTGAGATATTCCGACAGTGATTCAAAAGAAGAACAGGAAATATTCCGTTTGCAACATTTGAATTCTATCTATACCCACATCGATCAGCTGAGCCAGAAGAAATATCATGAACTGGTAGACTCGCTCGATTATGTAGGTATGTTCATTCCAATTGAGCCGGCATATATCCTGGCTGTTCAATCCGACCCCAACCTGTGGTCATTTGCATACACAAAAAAGATCGTACTGATCAGCCCTACCACACTTATCGTAACACTTAAAGTTGTCGCAGATCTCTGGAAAGTTGAACAACAAAATAAAAATGCCAAACAGATTGCCGTCCAGGGCACGAAGCTGTATGAAAAATTTGTCGGCTTCCTGGAATCCATAGAAGATGTTGGCAAACAAATCAATCGTTCGCAAGACTCCTACCTGAAAGCACTCGGTCAATTACGCGACGGCCGCGACAACCTGATCCGCCAGGCAGAGAAATTAAAAGAACTGGGTATCAAATCTCCCAAACGAATTCCTAAAACCCTCCTACCTCTGGATCTTGATGAAGAAGATATCGATCTCCTGCCCGGAGCTACAAATACCGATGAAGAATCTCTTCCCAGTGAATGATTTAAGATTTTGGATTTTGGATTTTAAATTTTTGATTTTGGTTCCGATAGCAATCGGTTGGTTTTTTGATATTTGTTTTGTATTTAGCATATTAGTTTTGAAATTCCAATTTCCAATTTTTAGTTTTTAGTTTTTAGTTTTTAGTTTTTTACTTTTAACTTTTAGTTTTTAACTTTTAGTTTTTAACTTAATTATGCACATACTCACAGAAATCTTCGTCGGCCTCGTTATCCTTATCCACCTCTACATCGTGTGGTTGGAAATGTTTGCATGGACGACTCGTGGAAGAAAAGTATTTAAAAAATTCCCACGGGAATTATTTGAACCTACCAAAGCACTGGCAGCAAATCAAGGATTGTATAATAGCTTTTTGGCTGCTGGATTGATCTGGACATTTTTTATTACCGAACCTTCATGGCAATTTTATATCCGGATCTTTTTCCTTGGCTGCGTTATTGTGGCGGGGATTTATGGCGCCTTAACGGCAGATAAAAAGATCTTTTTTGTGCAGGCTTTACCTGCGTTGATTGCATTAATTCTATTGCACCTACAATAAGAGCACCTGAAAATTTTTCATTCAAAGTGATGTATAGTAATTGAAAACAGAGACTGATTTGCAATCCAGCAACTGATTGCACAATTTATTCTTGTGTCATTTATAAATGGATCTGCCTGCAGGATTATAATTTAACCATTTCAAAATCAGGAAAATGCTTTTGCAGTTCTGAAAATTATAATTGAGTAAAATATTGAAGGATAGAATAAAATTATTGTGTCAGTCGTCGCTCTAACTGGATCTTAGAAACTTCCGCACCTATTAATTCTCCCAACCGGAGACCTTCTTCACAATCCATCCGCCAATGAACTCCCAGCAGCATTCGTGATAATGCATTTTCCTTCGCCATCGCATCAAATGAAGTATACGTTCTTGGCTCTATCTGGAAGTCCTGCAAATCTTTGTGGCTGCAATCCATTAATGTATACTGATCACCATAAAGATCTGTAAGTACTTCAGCCGCAGCTGCGCCCATGATGGAATGTCCGGATGGATAAGAAGGAAATGAAGGTGTTGGTGAAATGGGCCGCCAGTCTTTTTCAATATTCCTTTTTATAAATGATTCAGGCCGCTCCATATTGTACAGGTATTTGGCATTCCAGCATGACACCATAGCATCTGACAATGAAAATCCAACCTTGAGATATGTTTCCAGTGTTTTTTCGATAGATGGTTTTTCTTTTTCAATGACCTGGTTTGTTATCGCAAGCCAATGACCCGCTGGTGAAAAAGTCAACCCGGGTCTGTCATCATTCCAAAAGCTTGCGATCCACTGATTTTCCGCTGTTATCTGTTTGGTAAGTGTTACTAACTCCATTGCCTGTGTATGATAAAATGAATTGGCAGCAGTAGAATAGGCAGGCAATGGTTTTGCAATGTAATTTTCAGTGCGGATGACAAATGGTCTCACCTTACCCCATGACGGCAACAATGGAGGCATGGGAAAATCCAGTGACGTAGTCCACAACCCATCACCTTCGGGACCTTTGTACGCACGGTCATAATTATGATGATTTCCTTTATCACCGATCGTGTCCGTTTCCGACCAATCATAGATAGCTTTTGCCACAGCTTCACCAAACGCTGTTGATGCATGGTACGTAGCTGTATCCATTCTGTCTGACAAATGTTCTTTCCAACGGGTATAGATCGCAAGCTGGTTCTGGCGGATATTCTCCGGTGCAGACATAAAAAATTGTTGCAGGATGGTAAAATAACATGCATTCAGTGCTGCCGGCAGATTAAAGTGCACCGGATCTGGCCGCTCAGGTAATTGAATCATCGGATACAATGTAGTCATGGAAATAAACTCACCATTAAATCCGGGAAGTCCCGACTCATATGCCGCCAAACCTATATATCCATACGCCCTTGCAGCAACAGGTCCTCTGTACCCTTCCGTATTCACTTCTGCATCCAGGATGAATTTGTTATAATCCAGGCTGATCTGAACACTGTCCTTAGGTTTGGCTCCTTCACGTATGCACGAAACGATATACAGTGTACTGCAAAGCATAACTGCCGTCAGCAGTAACGATTTCCATGTCAACTTTCCGATGGATACAGCAGTTTTCATAGCGATCTATGCAGGTTAAGTTGATGGCCATTGGCTGATGCAATGGGAAAGTACAAACTGAATGTGGTACCACCCTCGAGCTTACTCCTGATTTTTAAATCTATATGGTGCAATTTAACAATACTACTGACCAGGGTCAGGCCGATACCAGATCCTTTAACATTTGATGTCTTTGCGCTCCTGTAAAATGCTTCAAACACCATCGGCAATTCATCTTCAGGAATACCCGGACCCTTATCAATGATTTCGACCACGGGGGTGTGACCTGCCGGATATGCAAGACTCACCTTCACTTCTTTACCTGGACTGAATTTGCATCCGTTGTCCATGAGGTTGACCAGGGCAGTTTTTAATAACTGCTCATTGGCCATGACAAAAAGTGCTTCTTCTTGATCCGGAAGATTTACAATTTCAAAAGTGATTTTGTATTCAGGATGATTTTTTAAAAGGGTGGCTTTGGATTGCCAGATCATTTCATCCAGTCGACAGGATTGAAACTGGATTGTCGTACCATCAGAATTGATTCGTGCCATCTGCATCAGCTTATCGGCGGTATCGTTAAGTTCTTTTGCATCCGAGAGAATCGATGCCAGCGTATTTTGATAGTCATCTTTATTTCGTTCCTTATCTAGTGTGACTTCCACCTGGGAGATAATCACATTAAGTGGATTTTTAAGCTCATGTGAAATATTGGATAAAAACATTTTCTGGATCCGGAAAGCATTTTGTATCCGGTCAAGTAATTTATTGAATGTCACTACGAGCCTCGTCAATTCATCCCGCTGATCACTGGTCACGAGCCGGTGGCTCATATCGGTTGGCAGAATCGCATCAACTTCATTCATGATATTGCTCACGGGTGATAATGCCTGTCTTGCAAAAAACCATCCTCCAATAGCTACAAGTGTAATGGATATAAAAAACACCAGAACAAGAATCCCTCTCAGATTATCAAGGTGGACTTCATCAAAAACAGATTCTGCAACTACGATGTATGATTCACCAAGCCTGTTTGTATAGATCAGGCCGATTGCCTTTCCGGTTCCTTTTTCAAACCGGTATTCACCTAACTCACCAACCAGGTTTAATGTTGATAACGTAAAGCGATCCGGAGCGGGATTGAAGGAATAAAGCCGTTTCCCGTCCAGACTATACAGAGAAATGTTTTCCGGATATTCTCCTGACAACGCACTGGTATTCTCCACAGGCATCGTGATCTCAAATTCGAGCTCATCAGTTTTTTTGCCTGCCACCATCTCCGCGATGATGAATGCCTTCGAACGAAGGTTGTCATAAAATTCGTCCGTCAAATTCTTTTTAAATTGAAGATGGACGTACACGAACGACACAAGCAGAATCCCCGCGGCAATCAGGATAAATTGAAGTGTTAACCGGTACCGGATCTGCATGAATATTTCCTTGTAGTACTGTCAGCCAATCCAGGTAGGACCTACTGGCTGCAGAACGAGCAAAGGTACTTACAAGAAAGGAATCTCATTTGGAGGCAAATTGCATTTAATACAAGCGCAACGGCAATTCATATTGCCTGCTGCCATCTTTTGCACTGGATTCAAACAGGATGAGATGGAGTGTTGTATTTGGATTATTCTTCTGTGCCGTTACTTTAAAATCAAAATTGCCCCATTCCGGAGCACCTGCATCTGTCATCTGGTGACCCGTCTGCAACTCATCATGACCATCTTCGATCACCCATCCAAAATTTGCTTCGAAGATTTGTGCTTTGCCACTGATCCGGAATGTCAGTGAGTCTTCCCGAGTGACGATTACTTCCTTAAATCTTGCATTGCCATAAACAGGTGTGGTAGTCGTGGAATCAATTACCTGTGGTACTTCCACATTATCAACCACAACTGTATCGCCTTGCGGATTTTCTGTTGTAGTAGTAACTTTTGAAGTACAGGCTATAAAAGCTATGAATACGAAAGAAAGGAGGAATTTCATGATGAGCAATTTTTTGAGGTAACAGAATTAAAGCTTTGAGGTTTTGAAGAAGCCCATGGTTGGATTTCTAAGCCGGATCATCTTTGAGGATATAACCCACGCCAAAAACAGTATGTATTAATTTCCGTTCAAAAGGCTTGTCAATTTTATTCCGGAGATAATTTACATATACCTCGACCACATTGGAGGTAGTCTCGAAATTGATGTCCCAAACTTTTTCAGCTATTTCGACTTTTGAGATCACCCTGCCCTTATTCCTGATGAAGTATTCCATAAGTGCGTATTCCTTTGGTGTCAGATCGACCTTCCTGCCGTCTCTGAAGACTTCTTTGGTGGACAGATTCATTTCCGCATCCGCAAAGACCAGGCTGGATTTTGAGCCCTGGCCATCGTTGCCTCTCCTTGAGAGAGCGCGGATCCTGGCTAGCAGCTCCTTAAATTCATAAGGTTTGGTCAGATAGTCATCTGCCCCTACCTCCAGACCGCTCACTTTGTCATCAGTAGCACTGAGGGCTGTCAGGAGCAAAACGGGGGTAGCGATGCCTTTAGCCCTAAGTTGACGGGTCAACTCCAGACCATCAATGCCGGGTACTATAATATCGGATACGATCACATCGTAGTTGTTTTCCTGAGCGAGTTTCACACCCGTGATCCCGTCCAGGGCATAATCCGCCTCGATCTGATGTTCGGTAAGCCCTTGCAGGAGTGATTTAACAGCCTTAACTTCATCTTCTATTAGTAATATTCTCATAAGAGCTTATGCCTGTAAGGTATCTAAATGGCTCATAAACAGCATAAATACCTCCAATTCTAAGCAAATTTTAAGGAATTCTGTAAACAATATGCAAATCCTTCCTTTAACTTTGCCGATAATAATCCAAAACGAATTGTCTCACATGTTAACTTCATTCCTATGAATATTACTAAACTCCTTTTATTTTCTTCCCTCCTTACCCTTATAGCAGTCTTTACCCCTGGCTGTACTGAAGAAGATCAGGTTTCAGAACAAAAATTAGTTGCTGACTATGATGCTGAAGCCTCATTACGCTGGAACAAGATGTTCCTTGACATTGAGCGCTATAGCGCCGGATACCGTCCAGGACCTGCGCCACGTTCATTAGGCCTTATGGGATTAGCTTGTTATGAAGCTTGTATCACTGGAATGCCTGACTATAATTCGCTGGAGACTCGTTTTGCAGGTCTGAACATTCCTAACGTCATCGATGGTCAGGAATACCATTGGCCAACTGTGATTCATGCAATCTACACTACGATGATGCCTCGTTTTTTCACAACTGATCAGACTGGCATCCCACAAAGCGTAAGAAATACATGGGATGCTCTTGTTAATGAGCTGAATGTTAAATATGCTGGTGAGGCTGGAGATGAGATCTTTGCTGCTTCTAAAGCTTATGGGGAGTCTGTAGGTGCCGCTGTATGGGACTGGTCACTGTCTGATACATATGGTGACAATGCATGGAGAAATCCATTCGGTAACTACAACACCAATGAGACGTACTCATGGCAAGACCATTATGATGGCCCGGGTGACTGGGAACCAACTGCTCCAGGCCCAATGCGCCCCATGGGTCCATTTTATGGAAAAGCCCGGCTCTTGGTTATGAGTGAGGCAGAAAAAACATGCTACCCACCATCAGCTTACTGGATGCAGTATAGCGAAAACGTGAACTCTGAATACTATTCTCAGGCTCTTCAGGTTTACACTAAAAATGCACAAACTGATTTTAATACAAAATGGATAGGTGAGTTCTGGAGTGATGACCTCCTCAACCTTACCTTCAGCCCTGGGCCACGTTGGTTGGCAATCGGCAACCAGGTAATTGAAAGTGATGATGTGGATCTGGAAACAGCTCTTGAGGCTTATGCAAAAGTAGGTCTGGCATTAAGCGATGCTGCCGTATGCGCATGGCACTCTAAATACTACTACAATGTGGAACGTCCTGATGTATATATCAAGAAATTTATAGATCCATCATACAAAGCAAATCTGAATAATCCGTTAACCGGGGATATTGGATTTACGCCTCCGTTCCCTGCATTTCCATCAGGACACGCAACTATGGGTGCAGCAGGCGCAGAAGCTTTATCAAGTGTATTTGGATATAACTATTCTATGACAGACAATTGCCACCTGAATCGTACAGACTTTGTTGGCACACCACGCACGTTTGCAAGTTTTGAAGAAATGGCGGAAGAAAATGCATGGTCACGCGTTCTTCTCGGTGTACACTGGAGGATGGATTGTGATGAAGGTGTTCGTTTCGGTCAGTCAATTGGCCGTAAAGTGAATGCTTTACCCTGGAAAAAATAAAAGATTGGTAATATCAATTCAAAAAGAGGCTGCCGTCAAAACGTAGCCTCTTTTTATTTTTGCACCACACTTTCAACTTGATAAACATGAAATCAATATTCTTTTTTTCCCTCCTTATTCTTTTAGCATGTTTTGTTTCAGGTTGCAAGAAAGAGAACAAAACAATAACAGAGGAGATTGTAGGCAATTATGAGAATGGGACAGTTTCGCGGAAACATATCCTGATCAATGGTAAGAAAGAAGGCCTGATGACTGAGTATCACAAGGATGGTTCTTTGAAATCTGAAATGCATTTTGAAAATGATATCCAGGTAGGAAAGGCTACTTTCTATTATCCTAGCGGAAAGGTTGAGGAGGTCCAGTATTTCGATCAGGGAAAAATACACGGAGGAGATACAGTCTTTTATGAAAATGGAAGTCCCCAATTTTTGCGCACGTTCAGTCATGGTCTGAAAGACGGCTATCTACGCAAATGGGATACTGCAGGTGCCATTATTTATGAAGCGTTGTTCTCCATGGACACATTGAAAGAAGTGAAAGGCGTGCCTGTCAACAAAACTGAACCAATGGAAAAAGATACTTTCCTGAATAAATAAAGTGTTCTTGTATAATTCAACGGCGTTAATTTCTATCTCTTGTCGATTTATTTGGAGCCTTAGGACATGATTTGAATGTCAGGCCGGGGATAATGATACATTAGGTATCTAAATCTCTCCGTCATGAAACGTAACCAATTTATCCGAGGCCTGGGAATTACTGCTCTTACAACTCCTGCATTAATTCGCAATTTTTCAGCTGAACCTGAACCGCAAATGGACAAAGCCATTGTTCAGGAATTTGTGCGCGTAGCCCACAGTGATATAACAAAAGTAAAGGAAATGCTTGCCGAATATCCGAATCTTCTCAACGCAGCGCATGACTGGAAATATGGAGATTTTGAAACCGGCCTCGGCGCGGCTACCCATGTTGGAGATAAAGAACTGGCCTCCTACTTCGTAGACCAGGGCGCACAGACGGATATCTTCACTGCCTGCCTGTTTGGTCACCTTGACATGCTTAAATCAATCCTGGCTGTCTTTCCCAAAAGCTTGTATGCCAAAGGTCCGCACGGTTTTACGCTTTTACATCACGCGATCAAAGGTGAAGAAGAAGCACTGCCTGTGAAGGAATACCTGGAGTCGCTTGGCATGAAGGAAACAAAAATTCCTCTCTACTAGCGCAGCGCTATATATTCCACCAGCAATGAATTACGGTCGATACCCAGATATTGCTCTGGTGGTTCCTCAATCTTTTGCAACAACCCATACACGTTAAGCAGGAATACTTCTACGATCGGGCTATCAGAGTCGAGGTTAAATGTATTGCGCATCACAATGAACAGGAAATCAGCTTTCACGCCATGTTTCCTGAGGCTCTCGTAGTGGTTGGTTAATTTCACTACATTTTTCTTATCCAGGTCCGCAATAGCGCTGGTAAACATTTCCCGGACGTTAGGCTTTACTTTATATCCCAGATTAAAGTCCAGCCGGTAGATCTTATCCTTTACAATTTCATGGAAATCATACTCCTGCTGATACGGTACCTCCGTCTCATGAAAATGGAGCAACCAATATGCATCAGCTCTCTTTGGCTGCTTTTCATAAATGGATTTCAGGATCTGTTTTTCCATGCGGTGCACAGACACTGAACTGGTGAGATATACGATATGTGTAGCATACTTAGGTATTTCCTGATCATTACTTACATCAGTGATGATATCTTCATACTGGTGGACGTCAACAAATTTTCTTTTCCGGAGTAACACATGTTTCGCCTGGTAATGAATGATCATCAAAAGAGCAAAGAAAGTCATGAGCAGAATAGTAAAACCTGCGCCATGAGCAAGTTTATGAGTGTTGCCTGCCAGGAAAATCATTTCTATTGTCAGAAACATGGCCATCATAGGTCCAATGTAAATCCAGTTCCAATGCAGTTTTTTACGGAGGTAAAAAATAAGCAGGATTGACGTAGTGATCATTGTGATCGTAATAGCTACGCCATAGACGGCCTCCATATTAGCTGAGGTTTGAAAATAAAGTACAACAAATACTGCCCCGATAAACAATATGTGATTGATCATCGGGATAAATATCTGTTGGCGGTGCTTACTTGGATGCCGGATCTGTACTCTGAACCAGGTATCAAGCTTGACGGCCTCACTGATGAGGGAAAATGACCCTGTGATCAATGCCTGACTTGCTACAATAGATGCTCCAACAGCAATTACTACAGCTACGCTGATAAACCATCGGGGCATCATGGCAAAAAATGGATTGACATCAGCAGGTAATGACTGTCCTTCCAGTGTCTCAAGTACCCAGGCTCCCTGCCCAAAATAGTTGATGAGGAGTGCGATCTTGACAAAGATCCAGGCAATCCGCATATTTTTGCGACCCACGTGGCCAAGATCTGAATACATAGCCTCCGCCCCGGTAACACATAGAAAGACTGCACCTACGATAACCCAGGCACTGGGATGATTTGCTAAGATATTGTACGCGTAATAGGGATTGATCGCTGCCAGGATCGACCAATTGTGGCTAAGCCAGATAATCCCGAAAAATGAAAGCATGGAAAACCAGACAAGCATGATCGGTCCAAAAGATTTACCAATCTTATCCGTGCCGAATTGCTGAAAGGTAAATAGTCCGACAAGGACAACTACCACGATCGGAATGACAGGAACGTTATCGTGAATGATCCGCAGACCTTCCACAGATGCTGTCAATGATATCGCCGGAGTAATGATACCATCCGCCAATAATGCTGAACATCCAATCATTGCTACGAATACCGTCCATCGTGGAGCAACCCGCTTGATGAGAGAGTATAATGACAGCACGCCCCCTTCCCCATGATTATCAGCCCGAAGGGTAAGGATGATGTATTTTATGGTTGCCTGAAGTGTGAGTGTCCAGAAAATGGCCGACAGACCTCCGTAAACCAGGTCCCTGGTCACAATATTATCACCCATGATGGCGGTGACCACATATAATGGTGAGGTTCCAATGTCACCGAATACGATTCCCATCGTAATCAGGAGACTGGCGGCTGTGATCTTTGACTGACTGGAGTTCATCTGACGAGGTAAGCTACCTGAAATACCATACCCTCACGGGCCCTGTTATTTTAGGGAAATCTTAGTAGGATGTTTTATTATCGGGCACAAATATAGGTACCAGCATGATAGAGGGTCTTAAAAAGTATCAAAGCCCTTTTGCATTAATTAACCTCATTTAAGAGTCATGATATCGGGAGGTCAATACCTTTGTACGAAACGATTCGTAAAATGAAACATTCTCTATTAACCTCCCTCCTATTTGTGATTGCTCACTCTTTGATAAGTCAATCCAATCCGGTCACAGCGGAGAGAATTAAAATGGTTGAAACCTATCTGAATGAACAAACAGACCTTTCAGGAATTTTCATGATTGGCTCAGGTGATCAGATGATGATGGTAAAAGGGTATGGTTACGCGGATAGAAATACAAAAACACCCTACACGGATCAGACTTTATATACCATCGGCAGCATTACAAAACCATTTACGGCAACTGCCATAATGTTATTGATGGAAGATGGAAAACTGGATGTGAATCAAGCCATCTCAACATATTTTGAAAATATTCCTGAAGACAAAAAACAAATTACCATTCATCAACTCCTGACCCATTCCTCCGGACTCCCCGGAGCCATTGGCGATGATTATGAATCCATAACTGCAGAAGCATTCCGGGATCGACTCTGGAAAGAACCTCTTGCATTTTCACCCGGTACAGGATATGAATATTCGAATACGGGATATTCATTACTGGGCATGATCATTGAAAAACTCAGCGGCCTTACGTACAGTGACTTTTTATCTCAACGTATTTTTTCAAAGGCAGGAATGAAGACCGCCGGATATACAAATCCAAATGCAGACTATGGGAAATTAGCTCATGGTTATCTACAGGATGGGAGTGATGCAGCCACCTCAAAATCAAAAAACTGGAATGGTAACGAACCGTATTGGCATCTGAAATCAAACGGAGGGATCCTAATGTCTGCACAGGATATGTTCCAATGGTACCAAGCACTGCGACAAGGCAAGATCCTGAAAGCTGAAACATTACAATTACAAACCACGCCTTTTGTTGATGAAGGAGGCGGTTCTTTCTATGGATATGGATATGCCCTGGATGGACGAAGCGTACAGCATAACGGAGGCAACAGGATTTTCAAAGCTGACTTCCGGTGGTTTCCAAAAGATGAATTCTTTTTCTTTTCGGCGACTAATGATGCCAATGTCCGGCTGTTCCGTCTAAATGATGAAGTAATAAATATCATACTGACCGGAATTCTTCCTGAAAAATTTGAATGGTCACCGATAGCATTTAATCAACTCACAACAGGAAAAACATTGATTACTTCATTTGCTAATGTCATAAAAGATTTCAATATTGAAAGTGCGAATACATTTATTGATACGTATTGTACCCCTGGTGTGATCGAGCGAAATGGCCGTGACCGGTTGATCGGGATCTTTGATATGCTCAGTAATGATACACAGGGTCGTGATATGGAACAGGTGCTGACCAGTGGCAATCATCTGCAGTTGATCTATTCCATGCCGGATACAAATCAAAAACTGAAAATCACGTTATGGATTGACAATCAAAAGCTGGATCGATTAAACGCAGATATGGTAGGCGGCTGAGATCGCTATTGCCTGTAAAAGGTGTAGTCAATCCCATCACCTGTGAGATCTTCAACCCTAACATATAATGTATCGCCAACAGAAGGTGCATATTCAGGTTGCATATGCAATGGCTTCATATGATAAATAATGCGCCGCGGAAAATCATGATCTGGATTTTCAAATACAAAATGAAATCCTCGTGACTTCACCAGTTTGAAAATTACCGGATGGGCACTATTTTGATCCAGTACAGTAGGGATATACC
>JANPKZ010000066.1:0-12047 GCA_031426295.1 Saprospiraceae bacterium | reverse complement strand
CCACTCCTCCGGCAATTCAAACCGTCCTGCGGACGGGGATGCAAAGATAAAAACTTATGGAAACTGATCAAGGGCTCTGATGACGCATGTAAGCGCGATCCCATTATGACGTACTTTGTTGATAATCAGGCCTCTATGAGTGTATGATAAGGTGCCCAATGCTCCCCGCTCCCGGCTCATCCGTTTCTTTCAAAAACCGGATGTATGCCACCATCTCACTTTCTCACGCTCTCATTATCTTGGTCGCAGAATTTACTCAACTCACAATCCTGCCCCCTTATGGCCATCATCGGCAACCTGCTCCTTGCTATCTCCACGCTCGTAATTATTGGACTTAATACTGGCAAACTGGCAAAAGCACCTCCGGGAGGTGATGCAGCTGTTGGTTACGGATGGAGCCTTATCATCCTCAACCTTATTTTTATTGGATTGATGATCCTGGTGACTTTGATCATCGGCTTTAAGGGTGGATTTGAATGGGTTTCTACAAAAAAGTCATCTCGGTTTTTGATTGTTACCATAGTTCTGCTTACTGCTTTGGCAACATCCGCACTAAGCTCATTTTTTAGACATGAAGCTGGTCCCGTACCTGCATTGTTGAGAATTTATTCTTCGTTTGCTCCGATCCTGATCCCGTCAATCATGATCATTGCGGGTTTTATCCTACTCAATACTCCGATAAGAAATTCAGTACCGCTGGCCCTGTATAAATGGCCTCTGATGATCGTTGCATTTCTCGGAGTCACCGGTTCCATCAGTGCCATTATAGGATTTATCAATGAATCAGCGCGCAATCAGGCTGCTATTCGAAAGGACAATCAGGATTTTGTTGACAATAATCACCTGCGGATCCTGGCTGATATCGATAGTAATGATGTAATGAAAAATCTGGTATTCATCCTGGTCTTCACCGGTGATAACCAACCCGATGACATCCGAAATAAAGCCGTTGCGAAAGTCAAATCAAATCCAAACTGGGAACAGGAACTCATCCGTTTATTGCAAACAGATTGGGCACCAGAACCATTACAGTTTCTATCCTCCAATGATGTCGATCATCCCGAATTATTTTTGGAACCTGTCAGAATCGGTATAGAAAACCAGGCCCGCCTCATGCGCGAAACCATTCGTAGAAGTTCCCATCCTTCTCATTTTTACCAGGGACAATTCATGTGGGAAATTGATCGTGTACTCCGGACTGTTGACAGGTTTAAAGGCAAAGGTGTTGATTATTTGCCTGCCGTAAAGGAAGTCAGGGCCGCATTCGATGAACGTTCCCCATATGACAAACCCAACTGGAACAGCAGGCAGGTAGTTGACAAATGGCTTAAAGAGAATGGGTAAGGTTCTCATGATGGAAAGTTTGGCTAACGGAACTTCTCTTCTTTGCTTTTCTTTACTTTCACCTTTTCAAGCATCATCTTAAAATGCAACAAACCATTTCAGCCGTTCTCGTAGGCGCAGGTCCTTTAGGGATCAATATTTATAAATCTGCGCAAACACGTAAAGACATTCGCATCACCCATGTAGTTGATATCGACACTTCTTTGTCGGGTCGTGATATGGGAGAACTTTCCGGAGTCGAACCATCAGGTATCAAAATTTCTAATAGTTATGATGGTCTGACTAATTGCCATGTAGCCATACTTGCTACAGTATCAGATCTACCGCGTATCGGCCCACAAATATTGCAACTAATCGAAGCTGGATTACCAGTCGTAACTACATGTGAAGAAATGTTCTTTCCATGGAACAGTTCAGACGACTGGTCACGCACGATTGATATTGCTGCCAAAGACAAAGGTGTAGCTATATTAGGTACCGGCGTAAATCCGGGCTTCCTGATGGATGCGCTACCGATGATGTTAACAGGCGTATGTCATCATGTAGATAGGGTAGAGGTGCGTCGTTATCAGGATGCTCAGTTTCGACGCATTCCCTTTCAGAAAAAAATAGGTGCCGGACTTAGTTATGAAGAATTTGAAAAGCGGAAAAACGAAGGAAACTTGCGGCATGTAGGTCTTTCAGAGTCCATGCATTTTATTGCAAATCAACTCGGCTGGAAACTTGAAAAAACTGAAGACAAAATTGAACCTGTCGTATCGGAACGCAATTTTGAAACAGAAGCTTTGCAAATTAAGTCAGGGCAGGTGGCAGGTATCCGGCAGACAGGTCGCGGGTATGTAAATGGTGAAGAACGAATTCGTCTTTCTTTCCAGGCCACCGTCGGTGAAGCAGAACAATATGATGAAATAGAAATCTATGGTACTCCACATATTCGCTCAAGGATACTGGGCGGTGTACATGGCGACGTAGCTACATCTTCTATCATCCTCAACGCTTGCAAAGCAATTTTAAAAGCAACACCCGGATTACGGACCATGGCTGATATGCCTATGATCACCAGTGTCGGTTCCTGATGGAAGATCTTAAATCATATAAGCTCGAGATCAAAGGCAAAGTGCAGGGAGTTTGGTATCGTGCATCCGCAAAAGACAAAGCCATCGAACTCGGTCTCACCGGTAAGATCTGGAACGAATACGATGGTGATGTGGGCGCGATTGTGCAGGGACCACTGGATCAAATTCTTTCTTTCATTGAATGGTGCAAAGAAGGTCCCCCACTCGCCAAGGTTGATGATGTCGTCGAAGAAGAAATTTCTGAGGAAAAGATCTATCCGGGGTTTGAGATCGTCAGTAAGCGTTGAAAACATGATCCCGATAGCTATCGGGAGAGTTTAATCCCTCTAAAATTCAAAGGCCCGTAGGGCCGGAATATTTGTAACCGAAAATCGCCCGAAAGATAAAATCCAACGTTCAAAACCGAAAGGCCCGTAGGGCCGGAATATTTGTAACCGAAAATCCAAAATCCGTTCATGTACATAAACTTCAATAACATACCCCACCTGAAAATCTGGGAAGGGATCCATGGTGCCATTCATCATTCAGACAATGCAACCTTTGGTCATATTACAGTGGAAGATGGAGCTATACTTCCTGAACATCATCATATTCATGAACAATGGACTCATGTAATTGAGGGAGAGCTGGAATTTAATATCGACGGAGAGACGCATATCTTAAAGTCCGGGATCACAGCATATGTCCCGTCAAATGTGCCACACAGTGGAAGAGCTTTGACAAAAGTCCGGCTTATAGATTGTTTTCTTCCGGTACGCGAAGATTTTAAACAATTAGAACCCTGGACATAAAAGACATATAACATAATTAATCTCCTGAAACCACAAGATGACAGGTCATCTTAAAAGCTTCATTCAAAATAAAACGGCAAGAGCGATCGGGATCATCTTCGCTTGCTGCGGTTTTATATTTGGGTCCTGGGCATCACTTATCCCATACATCAAGGAGAAATTTCATTTGGATGAAGCTGAACTTGGTTTGCTTTTATTGAGCATGCCGGTGGGAGTATTGTTTTTCAACCCCGTGTCAGTAATCTTCATACGCCGATATGGAAGCGTGCTAGTATCGATGCTGGCAGTGATCCTGATGGGGATCAATTTTATGTTGCCAATCCTTATGCCATCTATTGTTTTTGTTGTCCTGACACTGGTCCTCGCAGGTGCATCATTCTCTGTGACCAATGTTGCGATGAATACATGCGCTTCAGCACTGGAAGAATCGAGTGGACTTCGCATCATGTCATCATGTCATGGAATGTGGAGTCTTGGTGCAATGGGGGGTGCATTATTTTCCGGATTTTCATTGCAACCACTTGCAAATTGTTGTAACCAACTTTTACCACCGCAGGCTTTATATGTAATCCTGCAATCACTTCTTGTCATTCTCATAGTTTTTTTGATTCGAAACCATTTTCAATCTATAGCATCCGTACATGCGTCCACTGAAGACGGACCAAAAATGAACTTGCGTTCTTTCAAACCCGGAAAAGAATTATGGATGATCATCAGTATCTGTTTGTGTACATATCTCACCGAAGGCACAATTGCAGATTGGTCGGCTGTATACCTAAGAGAAATTGTACATGCATCTGAAACGATCGCTGGCAGGGGTTTTGCAGTCTATGCATTTTTTATGGCAGGTGGAAGATTTGTCGGTGATGAATTGATCGCACGTTTTGGAAATATGCGTGTATTACGTGCAGGCGGCATCCTGGTTGTAATAGGGCTTGCTGTTGTAGTCGCATCACAAACACATTTTATGGCCATGCCCGGATTCATGCTCGTCGGTGCAGGTATTTCTCTTGCATCGCCGATTTTATATCAAGCCTCAGCACGTGTGAAAGGCCTTGCTCCGGGCGTCGGTTTAGCAACGATGAATACATTTGCGATGGCAGCATTTCTGGGTGGTCCGGTATTGATTGGCTTCATCGCCCAATCCTCCAATCTGCGGATTGCATTTGCAGTCGTTGCAATCGTTGCATTCGTTTGGGTACTTCAAACGCACCGAATCATTAAAGTACAAAGTACGAAGTACGATATTTGAAAAGAGGATGATTTAGGTTGAGGTTGTGGAGAAATATTTAAAATTAAGTTTAAAAAATTTCTCTCCGCTCCTTGCCCCTTGCTCACTCCACACTGCACACAACTCACAACTCACGATTGACAATTGACGCATCACGAAAAAGACAACCTCGGCCACATCCTCCAAAGCATAAGCGTCGACACCACTCCAATCCCTAAAAACAACAACGTCATCCCGATACTTCCATAGATCCAGTAGCCAATACCAAACAGATATCCATACACCATAAGACATCCCGCGATCATCGCGCCAATCTCAAGACTCAGACTAGATTTTTTATCATGCGTGATATGTTGTAACCCGGATTTTTTCAGCCACCCTTTCCATCCTGCCTGGTGAGGTCTTACCTGTGTATAAAATTTTTGTAGCACTGCATCTTTTTCAGGTTTCGTTAGAAAGGTTACAAGGACCCATCCAATCGTAGTGATCAACACTCCGACAACTAATTTTTCATGTTGTTCCATATCACCCTGGTAGAAGCGTGCAAAATAAATTGCAATGACAAGGCTGATCAGCATACCTGATATTTCTGACCACGCATTGATCCGGTACCAGAACCATCTGAGGATAAAGATCATGCCCGTGCCAGCACCAATTTGTAAAAGGATATTGAATGACTCCAATGCACTTTGTAATTGTAACGCAACTATAGCAGCTAGAATCATCAATACCACGGTAGACAAACGCCCGATATTGACAAGCTTTTTTTGCGAAGCAGTCTTATTAATAAATCGTCCGTAAAAATCATTGATCATATAAGACGATCCCCAGTTGAGATGTGTAGAAATCGTGGACATAAATGCGGCGATTAATGCTGCCACCACCAACCCTAATAATCCACTCGGTAAAAATGTCATCATGGCTGGGAATGCCAAATCATCTTTTACAATGGAAGGATCAATATGTGGAAATGCCCGTGCAATGTCAGCAGTCGTTGGGAAGATGATCATAGAGCAAAATGCAATCAGGATCCACGGCCAGGGACGTAATGCATAATGTACCACATTAAAAAGAAGCGTAGCACCCATCGCATGACGTTCATCTTTAGCTGCAAGCATTCGCTGAGCAATATATCCACCACCACCAGGTTCGGCTCCGGGATACCAGCTGCTCCACCACTGAACTGCTAATGGAATAAAAAATATCGGCACCCATGAAGCAGGGTTACTCCAGTCCGGAAAGACAGACATCGCTTCCTGAACCTTTGGTTGCACCAGCAGATTTGACAAGCCCCCGATTTCCGGTTTGTTCACCAAAAAGATTGCCGCCGCGACCATGCCGATCATGGCAAGTATGAACTGGAAAAAATCAGTGAGCAACACACCTTTAAAACCACCAACCATGGTGTATGCAACAGTAATAATACTCGAGAGTACCAGTGTCTGGATAGGATTAATTCCTAAAAGAACATGTCCGATTTTAATGGCGGCAAGACATACTGTTGCCATGATCATTACATTAAAAAATAACCCCAGGTAGATTGCGCGAAAACCGCGTAGAAATGAAGCTGTCTTTCCTCCATATCGGAGTTCATAAAATTCAAGGTCAGTCAATACACCCGTGCGACGCCACAACTTTGCATAAACAAAAACTGTAAGCATACCTGTGAGTAGAAATGCCCACCATACCCAATTTCCTCCCACACCATTATTTCTGACAATATCAGTTACCAGGTTTGGCGTATCGGCAGAAAATGTTGTAGCCACCATGGACACACCCAATAACCACCACGGCATATTTCTCCCACTGAGGAAAAACTCTGCAACACTGCTTGATGATTGTTTGCCGACGAATATGCCGATCAGAAGAGATACAATAAAATAAACGGCAATAATGCCCCAATCCAGTCCCTGTAATGCCATACGAAAGTCAGTTGTATGTGTTGTGCTTCGGCTGAAAAGATACTTAGAAATTTTGCGTACAGCCTTTTTTTAAAACTTCGTAAATCGTTATTCCTTGTTCGTTATTCGGACTTCAAGCTCTTTCTGGCTTAGGAATTACCCTGGGAGAAGAAAGGTGAATTATCTGGAAAAATCTCTAAACCCATTTCCTTAGCCTTAGCCTCCGCCTTCGCCTTTTTCCTACCTTTGCACCATGTTTACGATCAACCTGAAATTAAAGCTGGCAATCATCGCCGTGGGAATTATTGGAGGTCTTGCCTTAATCTTTACTGCCGGTTTTTGGTACGGCTTTCCACTTGTCCTGATCGGGTTAGGCTTCCTGGTTTCTTATCTCCTGTTAGGAACTGTCCAGTCAGCCGCCCAGATGCTGGAGCGAATGCAATTTGTCGAAGCCGAAGAAAGACTGAAATGGACCCTGTATCCAAATTTCCTGTATGTCACCAACAGGGCCTTCTATTATATTATGAAGGGCAGCATCGCCGCCAATCTCAACCGCCCCGATGAAGCAGAAGGATATTTCGAGATTGCTAAGAGCCTGAAGCTTCCTTCCGACAACGAAAGGGCCCTCGTACACCTACAGCTCGCCAATATAAAAGCCAACCAGGGCAAATGGACCCAGGCCAAGAGCATATTCGCACAAGTGAAGAAGTTTAATGTGACGGAAAAGACCCTTAAGGAGCAAATCAAGCAATTTGATAAAGCCATCAACCAAAGCGGCAACATGGTCCATATGCGCTCCGGCCAGGCCATGCAGCCCGGAGGAAAACGCCGCCGCCCCAAAATGCGCTAGTCCAGGCCCGTAGGGCCGGGGGATACTAGCTATGGTGAAGCCCTAGGCAAAGGATGATCCCGAATACCATTGATTTAGGCCTGAAAGGTCGTAGGATATTAGCATAGGGTGAAGCCCTATGAAAGGGTCGGGTCAGATTTCCCGGATTTAGGCCTGAAAGGCCGTAGGATATTAGCATAGGGTGAAGCCCTATGAAGAAAAATCCCAAATCTTCAATCCAAAATCCAATATCTCTTCATATCTTCGCCCTCCAATTCGTAAAAAAGTTCTTTGGGAGATGGATGCAATGGCACCTTTCAGGATACCGATAGCAAGCCTGAAAGCAGATGAAGCGCAATATGAATGGGAGCTTGACTCCGATTTTCTGCGCCTTTTCGATGACGAGCACGAGGCCGAAAAAGGCCGGTTTTTTGTCAACCTGGACATAGAAAAGTTAGGCGGAATATCCACTTTTACCTTTCTGATATCCGGGATTGTACAGACAATCTGTGATCGTTGTCTCGCCCCGATCGATATGCCGGTAGAAGGCCAGTACGAGATCATCGTAAAATTCGGAGACCCCGAGGAATCCACCGATGATGTCTTATTTATCGATCCGGAATCTAATGGGATCAATGTAGGGAAGCACATGTACGACTTTACCTTATTGTCAATCCCCATTATCCGCCGCATCCCGGGTTGTGAAACGTCGGAAAATCCACCGTGTGATATGACCGTCCTTTCATACCTCTCAGAACAGGAAGAAATTAAAAAACCCGATCAGCATGATGATAATCCGCTGTGGGGAGATTTGAGAGAAGCAATTGATAATTAATTTAGTTAGATAGACCATGGCACATCCTAAGAGTCGAATTTCAAAGCAGCGCAAACATAAACGCCGCACCCATTATAAGGCAACTGCACCACAGATTGCCATCTGCAAAGAGACAGGAGAACCCCACGTCTGGCACGAAGCATACCGTCATAACGGTCACCTGTACTACAAAGGACAGATGCTTGTGAAGACACCGGGTATCGAGGACTAAACCTCTATCCAATAACCTTCTAAAGTTGAGGCTCCCCGGTCAGCGTGATCTGGGAGCCTTTGCTATTTTACAGCCTCTTATCCAACAACCTTCAATCCGCCTGCCATGAAACGTGCCCACCTTACTGAAAATGCACCCGCACCCATAGGTCCTTACAGCCAGGCAATCGAAGCCGGCAAAACACTCTACATCTCCGGACAGATCGCTTTGAATCCTGCCACCGGCGAACTGGTCACCACGAGCATAGAAGATGAGACACATCTCGTGCTGAAAAATATCGGTGAGATCCTGAAGGCAGCCGGTCTTACCTATCAGCATGTGGTGAGTTGCACTGTCTTTGTGACGGACATGAATTTATTTTCCCGCATCAATGCCATCTACACGCTATACTTCAGCGAAGGTGTCCCTCCGGCAAGAGCATTGGTCCAGGTATCAGCCTTACCCAAATTTGTAAACATCGAAATTTCAGTCATCGCTCATTTTGACTAATCACATATACCAACATGCAAACTGCTAAACGTAAACAGGTCCTTTCCGGCATGCAGCCTACGGGCAATCTTCACCTCGGTCGGTACTTCGGTGCCATCCGCAATTGGGTGGACCTGCAGAAAGAATACGATTGTATCTACAGTGTGGTCAACTATCACGCGATGACCATGCCTTTCGATCCCAAACGACTGGAAGAACAATCATGGGACCTTGTATTTGATGTGATTGCAGTTGGCGTAGAACCATCTAATATTTTTATTCAATCCATGGTTCCTGAGCATACAGAACTCGCATGGATATTTAATTGTGTCAGCTCGTATGGCGAATTGCAACGTATGACACAATTCAAGGACAAGAGCCAGCAGGTAAATGAAAAAGATAAGGACGCATTTATTTCAACCGGTCTTTTTACATATCCTGTATTACAGGCTGCAGACATTCTCATTTATCGGGCAGATTATGTACCTGTCGGAAAAGACCAGGAACAACATCTTGAATTATCGCGCAACATCGCACAGCGCTTTAATCAATTAGTGGGTGTTGAATATTTCAGGTTACCCGAGCCTCTATTTACTGAAATTCCAAAGGTGATGTCTACGGCTGATCCACTTAAGAAGATGAGTGCTTCATTAGGACCCAAACATCACATCAATGTTTTTTCAGATGCTGATACGATACGCAAGCAAGTCAAAACGGCTGTTACAGATTCAGGTGATACACCTGCAGGAGAAGTCAGTCCGGGTGTTGAAAATCTTTTAAAACTCCTTGAAGCTGCGGGCGGAAAAGAAACTAGTCTGGTGTTGCGAGAAAATGCAATAGCAGGAACGCTTCAATATGGTAAATTGAAAGAAGCTGTCGCTGATCAGGTCATTTCTTTAACCGATAATTTTAGAATGAGACGAGTTGAGATTGGAGAAAATAAAGAACACTTCAAATCTCTTGTCGCAGATGCCTCCGCCCGCATCCGCAAACAAGCTCAAACTACCGTGAATGAAGTGAAAGATTTAATTGGATTAATCAATATTAAATAATGAAGTGATCCTACTGTGAGGAAAATAGAAATTGGAAATTAAATACCAAATTTTAAAATCCAAAATCTAAAGACCTGTAGGGCTGGAATATTTGTAACCGAAAATCCGCCCGAAGGAAAAATCAAAAATCTAAAGCACGTAGGGCCGGAATATTTGTAACTGAAGATCCACCCGAAGGAAAAATACAAAAATCTAAAGGCCTGTAGGGCCAGAATATTTGTAACCGAAAATCCGCCCGAAGGAAAAATCAAAAATCCAAAATCCAAAATGAAAATAATTTGCATCGGTCGTAACTACGTAGCACACATCGCCGAACTCGGTAACGAAGTTCCCGACGCCCCGATGTTATTCATGAAACCACCCACCGCATTGTTGCTCGACAACAAGCCAATGTATTATCCGGAATTCACAAAGGACCTGAATTATGAGGCTGAACTTGTTTTAAAAATTTGCAAAAACGGCCGCCACGTTCAACCTGAATTTGCAGATACGTATTATAACCAGATTGGTTTCGGAATTGACTTCACCGCCCGCGATCTCCAGCAACGCTGTAAGGAAAAAGGACATCCATGGGAGATCGCAAAAGGTTTTGATCATAGTGCCCCGCTCAGTAAAGAATTCATCGATGTCAAAGAATTCAAAGACCTGAAGTCAATCAAATTTGAAATGACACTCAATGGCAAATCTGTCCAGCAAGGTGACAGTTCGCTGATGATCTATTCCTTCAATGACATTATCTGCTACGCTTCCAAATTCTTCAAACTCCAGCTGGGCGATTACATCTTCACAGGCACTCCTTCTGGCGTCGGTCCCGTCCATCGCGGCGATGTCCTGGTGGGTTCTATTGAAGGGAAGAAGCTGCTTTCTTGTGAAATTAAATAGCAACTACTATTTACTTCCCCATTCGTTATTCTTTCTTCCTTATTCTGCACTCTATCTGGTTTTGGTTTGCCGGTTACAGGAATGACCTTCTTCTTCTAAAAAAACCTTCTCCATTGTATTGATAAAAAGAATCAGACCTTCAAAAATCTACATCCCGGTTGCTGAGCTGTAGCACTAGGATGAGTTAAGCCAGTCGAAGCATGTTCCTTGCTTGTGGTGAGCTTGTCGAATCCATTCATTATTCAGGCTTCCTCCTTTATCAACCAATAAATTCCTATTTTTGCGCCTCGATTTGACCCCCGGCCGATGGTTTCAGGGCACATATCGCACAGCAGAATTCAACAAACATATTTAACCAATCGATAACTAACCTCCCATGCCGTATTTATTCACCTCAGAATCAGTATCTGAAGGACATCCGGACAAGATCGCAGACCAGATATCAGATGCCCTGGTCGACCACTTTTTAGCCTTCGACCCGGATTCAAAAGTTGCCTGCGAAACACTCGTCACCACAGGACAGGTAGTTCTAGCAGGAGAAGTAAAATCCAAAACATATCTTGATTTACAGCAGATTGCACGCGATGTCATCAACCGCATCGGCTATAATCGCAGCGAATACATGTTTGAAGCCAATTCCTGCGGTATCCTTTCTTCTATCCACGAACAATCACCCGATATCAACAGAGGTGTGGACAGGAAAAAACCAGAAGAACAAGGAGCAGGTGACCAGGGAATGATGTTTGGCTACGCATCCAACGAAACAGATAATTATATGCCTTTGGCGTTGGACCTGGCTCACAGGATCCTGCGCGAATTGTCTTTCCTGAGAAAGGAAGGCAAACAAATGAAATATCTCCGTCCAGATGCCAAGTCTCAGGTTACGATTGAATACGCTGATGACAATACACCACTTCGTATCGATACAATCGTAGTCAGTACACAACACGACGAATTTGGAGAAGACGAAAAGATGCTCGCGAAAATTAAAAGCGATGTGATCAAAATTTTGATTCCTCGTGTGGTGAAAAATCTGCCTGCGAATCTTCAAAAATTATTCAAATCAAGCATTAAATACCACGTGAATCCAACTGGTAAATTTGTGATCGGTGGCCCACATGGCGATACAGGATTGACAGGCCGTAAGATTATTGTCGATACATACGGAGGTAAAGGTGCACACGGTGGTGGAGCATTCTCCGGTAAAGATCCAAGCAAGGTTGACCGATCTGCAGCATATGCGACACGTCACATCGCAAAGAATCTTGTAGCAGCAGGTGTTTGTAATGAAGTTCTTGTACAGGTATCGTATGCAATCGGTGTTGCAGAGCCAACAAATATCTACGTGAACACCTACAACTCTTCGAATGTGGAGATGTCAGATTCAGCTATCGCTGAGCAAGTCAAAAAGATATTCCCGATGCGTC
>JANPKZ010000065.1:0-23656 GCA_031426295.1 Saprospiraceae bacterium | reverse complement strand
GTGAGGCGGAGGCAGAGGCAGAGGAGGGTTGAAGGGCAAGAGCAAAGGGGAAAGGGCAGGGAACAAGGAACAAGGAACAAGGAACAAGGAACAAGGAACAAGGAACAAGGAACAAGGAACAAGGAACAAGGAACAAGGAACAAGGAACA
This sequence comes from Saprospiraceae bacterium, assembly GCA_031426295.1. Classification (GTDB taxonomy): domain Bacteria; phylum Bacteroidota; class Bacteroidia; order Chitinophagales; family Saprospiraceae; genus Opimibacter. The sequence continues at coordinate 23,507 of JANPKZ010000065.1, read as the reverse complement.
AGGAACAAGGTGCGGGAACAAAGGATCACAAGACCACACTCCTGATAAAGTCTGGTAAAGAAAATTTGTATATTGTAATGAATAACAGTATATTATAAGTATCTATCTAAAGTAAATTATAGTGTATCTCTTGAGAAATAGCTTTCAAATACATTACTGTCCAAACCTCCAAGCTCTCAGCTATAGCACTCAACACTTAGCCTACTCCTACTCCTACTCCTTCGCCTTCTCCTTCTCCTTCTCCTTCTCCTTCTCCTTCTCCTTCGTTCTTAGTCAAAAGATTGGTTCTCGAGCTTAGCTCTTTCTACCAGGCTTTGGTATTCTTCGGGTGTCAGGTCATCCATACAGTAGATAATTGGATCTACAGGATTACCCTTGATATGAACTTCATAATGAAGATGTGGGGCAGTAGATGTACCTGTATTGCCTACACGACCGATAGTCTGGCCTTTAGTGATTTGCTCACCTTCTCTGACATTCACTGAAGCCATGTGGCCATAAAGGGTTGAATATCCGTATCCATGATCAATGATTACGTGATTACCGTATCCAACACGACCATGATCTGCTTTGATGACTACACCATTGCCTGTTGCCTGGATTGGCGTACCTGCAGGAGCAGTAAAGTCTATACCTGTGTGCATGCGGTCAACTTTGTGGACAGGGTGTAGCCGGATACCAAATCCCGACATCGCGTTAAGGTTCTTTTTAAGAAGGTCGATGCGTACAGGTTTGATACTGGGAATGCTTGCGATCATCTCAGCCCGGTCTTTGGCTTCCATCAGGATTGTATCCAGGGATGCTTTCTGGACCTTTAGCTGCAGCATGAGCTTGTCAACTTTTTCTTTGGTTTCAACGAGGATCTCGCCGGAGTTCGGGTATTTTACCAGGCTCGCATATTTGTCGCTACCCCCTGTACCACCTTCCCATACTGCTTCGTCGATAGGCTCCATGCCAAGCATGAAACGATGTATACCGGCATCGCGCTCCTGGACAGAATTGAGATCGGCAGAAAGTACATCCAGCTGATCATTCAGGCTGGAATACTGATATTTCATTTGGTCCAGCTCCCGCATGAGACCAAGCTCCTTTTGACTGGGGAAATAGGTGTTGTGCAGAAAGAAAAATACCGCGGAGGTCATCACTGTAGCACAGAGATACCCGAATAATGTCAGCAATCTGAATTTCCCCGGTGTCTTGTACTCCTCAAATGAGAGTGTTGATTCGTTATATACGTACTTCTTGCCAGCCATGAATAATGCTATTTGACTATTTTTGACGGCGCTAAAAAGCAGCGCACATCTTTAACGATGTGGATGGGATTGTTAGCGAAGGTAAATACTGAGTATGTGTTTACAAAATATTTAACCATTTATTATATATGATTTCTTGCTACGATATATATTCAGCACCAGTCGAATGCATATATAATAAATTATCTTAATCTATATTCTAATCAATTTAAAACTGTTATGGCTCAAACTGCGAAAGAAATCCGGCAGATATTCCTCAATTTTTTCCAAGAAAAGGGTCATATAATTACAATGTCGGCGCCGATGGTCAACAAGGATGATCCGACCCTGATGTTTACTAACGCGGGTATGAACCCGTTTAAGGATTTTTTCCTCGGACATCGCCCACCCACCCACAAAAGGATAGCTGACACCCAGAAATGCCTGAGGGTCAGCGGTAAGCACAACGATCTTGAGGAGGTTGGACGGGATGGGTATCACCATACCATGTTTGAGATGTTGGGCAACTGGTCGTTTGGGGATTATTTCAAGACAGAAGCCATCGCCTGGGCCTGGGAGCTGCTTACAGAGCGGTTACATCTGCCAGAGGAGAGAATTTATGTGAGCGTTTTTGGAGGTGATACGGCAGACAACCTGCCGGAAGATGTGGAGGCAAGGGATATCTGGAAAAACTGGATCGCAGAAGAGCGGATCCTCCCATTCAGTAAAAAGGACAACTTCTGGGAGATGGGTGATACTGGACCTTGTGGACCATGTTCAGAAATCCATGTTGACCTTCGAACAGATGAAGAGATAGCATTAGTCCCCGGAAAAGATCTTGTCAATGTTGGTCACCCAAGTGTAATTGAGATCTGGAATCTCGTATTCATCCAATACAACCGGAAAGCAGATGGCTCACTTGAATCACTTCCATCGAAACATATTGACACGGGTATGGGCTTCGAAAGGCTTGTACGGGTCATTCAGAATAAAACTTCCAATTACGATACAGACATCTTTGCACCCCTGATCTATTTCATGGAACAGGCAACAGGAATTGCTTATCGCAATGACTACTCCGGACAGATCATGTCAGATGTTGCTATGCGTGTTATTGCGGATCACGTCCGTGCAGTAAGTTTTGGAATTGCTGATGGTGAACTTCCATCTAACACCGGTGCAGGATATGTGCTGAGAAGGATCCTTCGCAGGGCAGTGCGGTATTATTATACATTCCTCAATACGAAAGAGCCATTGATGTATCGCCTGGTCACATTATTGGTTGACTTTTTTGAAGACACATTTCCCGGGTTCAGAGAGCAACAGGATTTTATCACGCGTGTCATCGAGCAGGAAGAAATTTCTTTCCTGAGAACATTGGAAGGAGGCATCAAACGATTTGAGTCACTCCATGTGACAAATGAAAAGGTTTCAGGTAAAGATGCTTTTGAACTTTACGATACCTATGGATTTCCTGCTGATCTCACCAGGTTGATGGCAGAAGAACGGGGATGGAGTGTTGATGAAAAAGGTTTTGATACGGCGTTGCAGGAACAGAAAAAAAGATCTCGTTCAGATGCTGCACGTACGACCGGAGATTGGATCGAGGTAACTCTTTCATCTTCGACCCCGACATTTGCCGGTTATGATCAGGATGTCATCCAGGATGCCAAATTGGTCAAGTACAGAAGTGTGGAAGATCAGAATGGCGCTCATTTCCAGGTAGTGTTGGATAAAACAACATTTTATCCTGAAGGTGGTGGCCAGGTTGGTGATACGGGTAAACTCACATTTGGAAATGAGACGATCGACGTGATCGATATGATCAAGGAGAATGAGCTGCCCATCCATATTACGAAACGACTTCCCTCACAACAAAATGTTTCTGTCACAACACAAATCAATGCGGAGCGCAGACGGCTGATTGAGAACAATCACTCCGCAACACATTTATTACATGCTGCATTACGGGATGTCCTTGGGGATCATGTTCAACAACGTGGATCACTTGTGACAGATTCATATTTACGTTTTGACTTTTCACATTTTTCAAAAGTTACTGCAGAAGAGCTCTCGAAAATTGAATCTATTGTCAATCACAAGATCCGTGATAATATTTCCAAAAAAGAAGATCGTAATATTTCCATTAAGGATGCTGAGAAGGCTGGTGCCCGGATGCTCTTTGGAGAAAAGTATGGCGACAAGGTCCGTATGATCACATTTGATCCTTCATTCTCCATCGAACTGTGTGGCGGATGCCATGTTGCGACCACCTCGAGCATTGGCCTATTTAAAATCACCAGCGAATCTGCTGTTGCTGCAGGTGTGCGTAGGATTGAAGCTATTACCGCAGGCGCAGCTGAAAATTTTATCAATGATCAACTTCAGCTTCTGACACAACTTAAATTGGAATTAAAAAATCCATCTGATCCCATAAAAGCAATCAGGGATCTGCATGCAGAAGTAAAAGACCTGCGTAACCAAATCGAAGACATTGAAAATGCAAAGGCTACCGAGCTCAAATCACAATTGGTGAAAAATGTTGAAGTGATCAATGGCATTAAATTTATTGGTTCACTTGTAGATATTGGGGATCAGAAATTGTTGAAGACGTTAATCTTCCAGGCTGCCAATGAATTAGGCTCTGAAGCATTTCTTGTCCTGGGATCAAAGAGTGATGACAAAGCGCAGTTGATGGTCCTGATCAGTGATGATCTTGTACAATCTAAAAAGTATCACGCAGGAAATATTGTACGGGAGCTCGCGAAATCCATCAATGGTGGTGGGGGTGGACAGCCATTCTTTGCGTCAGCAGGCGGATCCAAACCTGAAGGATTACAGGAAGCAATCGATCAGGCTAAAAAGATCCTTTCGAACTGATGGGATCAGACATATTAAAGGTTCGAATTGGAGTTATCGGTGCCGGTCATCTCGGTCGGTTCCATATTGAATGTATCCAGCGTATTGATGGATTTACGCTGGCCGGATTTTATGATGTGGATCCACTGCGTGCAGATGAGATCGCATCGAAATACCATGTCACGGCATACGCATCCCCTGAATTACTTTTTAAAGAAGTGGATGCATTATGTATCGTCACTCCGACCAGCACGCATTATGATCTTGCCATCAAAGCATTAGAAGCAGGTCTCCATCTCTTTATTGAAAAACCGTTAACAGATGATCCTGTCACAAGTAACAAACTGACTGAGCTCATTCAGGAAAAAAATCTTATTGGCAGGGTAGGCCATGTAGAAAGATATAATCCTGCCTTCCGTGCTGCACAACGATTAGGAATTGATAAACCAGTTTTTGTTGAAGCACATCGCCTGGCTCCGTTCAACGTACGTGGTATGGATGTACCTGTCGTGATGGATCTGATGATCCATGATATTGATGTGATCCTGTCGATCATTGATTCAGAGGTTGATCATATTGAAGCTAATGGAGTAGGAGTGGCCGGAACCTCTGCAGATATTTGTAATGCACGTATTACGTTTAAGAATAAAGCTGTTGTAAATCTGACCGCGAGTCGTATCAGTCTTAAGCAGATGCGAAAGCTGAGGTTGTTTCAGCGTGATCAGTATATGGCAATTGATTTTTTGAATCATGAAGTCCAAGTGGTGAAACTTCTGCATGAAGAGCCGCTTGACAAAATGTCCATGAAGCTGGACCTGCCGGCAGGAGCGAGGTGGATTGCCGCTGATGCGCCGGAGATTGAAAAAGGAAATGCAATTGAAGAAGAACTTAAAGAATTTTTATCAGCCATACAGGGGCAATCCACCAGCGGGGTGTCTTTTGAGGATGGAGCTAAAGCTGTGGATGTCGCCCACCGGATCATGGAACAAATTATGGCATATGAAATTTGACAAAAAAATACTTTTCTATATACCTGTGATAATTGCATTTCAGGCGATCATCGGATGTGATATCATCAATCCTGAGGAGCCAATTCCGACGCAGGTCCATATTGGTGAGGCTAACCTGGTGGTCCAACCGGGTCAGGGTTCTTCAAGGCATAAGATTACTGAAGTATGGGTCGATGCCGGGACTTCATTTCTTGGTGCCTTTGGAACACCTACAACCATTTCATTGATAACTGATTCAGTCGAAACCACATTTACGATCAGTGCCGGGATTCGCAATAATGGTATTCTTGATGACGCCATTATTTATCCAATGCTTTCACCGGTGGTTTATACATTACCAACTACACCAGGCAGTGAATCGACGGTAGATGCCAACTTCAGTTATAAACCACAGGCAGTGTTCAGCCTTATATCAGACTTTGAATCAGGCAATGATTTTATCGTAGACCGGGATACCAGCCTTGAGACGACGATGGTTCGCACTTCGGTGGATCCATTTGAAGGGGATTATTCCGGAGAAATTGTCCTTACTGCGGAAAATAACCTGATCGAAGTCACACACTCATTTTCATTAATTGATTTACCAACAGACCCTAGCCCAGGCGAGGAGACCTACCTGGAATTTCAATACAGGGCAGATATGGAATTCAGTGTCGGCCTCCTGGGCATTCCGCTGAATGGTGAGGAATACGCTGAATTTTTCTATATCGTCAAGCGAAGTGATGAATGGAATATGATTTATTTAGACCTTACATCCCTGCTGGAGGCCTCTGGCTTCACGGCATACAAGATATTATTCAGATCTTTTTATCCCCCCGAAGCCACAGCAGCAGAATTAAAAATCCAGTTGGACAACATCAAAGTAGTCCATCTCTAAACGGATGAAGAGACAGCGGCGATTTCATATGTTCCTTTACGCATGTGCGGACCTTGCGTCTGCTATGCTCGCCTGGGCCTTGTTCTATTTATATCGTGCGAAAGCTGAAGGAAAGTCGTTTGATCACGGTGTCATAGATGATCATAATTTCTGGTATGGTCTGGTCATTATACCATTAGCCTGGATTATATTCTATTGGATCTTTGACCGGTACCAGGACATCTACAGGCTCTCGCGCCTTACGACATTAATCCGGACATTTTTCCTTTCACTGGCCGGGGTCACAATCATTTTTTTCACCTTGTTGCTGGATGATACTGTTGATGATGTCTCCGGATATATTCAATCGTTCTTTCGATTATTTCTGCTGCACTTTACCATCACTGCCCTCGTGCGCATGATCATCCTGACCATGGCAAGCAGGCGCTTGAAATCAGGAAGAATTACCTATACCACAATCATCATCGGTGGAAATCAAAAGGCGTATGATCTCTATGAAGATATCCGTACGCGTAAGAAAAGTCTTGGTAACAGGCTAATTGGTTTTATCGAAAGCGAAAAAAATGGTCCGCAGGCGTTAACAGGTTTCCTTCCTAATTTGGGTACACTGCATCAATTACCGGATTTGATCGCACAATATGAAGTTGAAGAAGCATTGATTGCGATTGAAACGTCTGAGCATAATAAACTGAAAGGTATCCTGGATGTCCTCTTTGATTTTAATGAAGAGGTGCTGGTCAAGATCATTCCGGATATGTACGACATCCTCCTGGGATCAGTAAAGATGAATTATCTCTATGGAGCTGTGTTGATTGAGATTCGCCAGGGATTGATGCTTAACTGGGAAAAACTTGTAAAACGTTTACTGGATATTATTGTCAGCACCCTTGGGTTGATCATCCTGCTGCCTGTATTCTTATACATCGCTGTTCGTGTCATGTTGTCTTCTAAAGGCCCGGTGTTTTATTCACAGGAGCGTGTAGGGCTGAACGGCAAACCCTTTAAGATCTTTAAGTTCAGATCCATGTATGTAAATGCAGAAGGGGATACACCACAACTTTCATTTGATGGTGATGACCGGTGCACGCCATGGGGTGGGGTCATGCGAAAGTGGCGGCTTGATGAATTACCGCAACTGTGGAATGTGTTGATCGGAGAAATGTCACTGGTCGGTCCACGTCCTGAGCGCAGATACTTTATAGATAAGATTATGGAACAGGCGCCGCATTATAAACATCTATTGAAAGTACGGCCGGGGATTACTTCGTGGGGTCAGGTCAAATATGGATATGCAAGCAACATTGAACAAATGTTGCAACGACTCAAGTTTGACATTCTGTACATTGAGAATATGTCCCTGACACTGGACTTCAAAATCCTATTCTACACGATATTGATCGTACTTCAGGGAAAAGGAAAATGAGGGTGCGCTGTTGCAACACCCTCTATATGAGTTAAGACAAATCCGGATTAAAGGATTGACGGATTAGATCCGCTTGCGTCTTGGTTTGTCATCGAAATCATCGTCGTAGCGACGTTTTGGACGGTCGTCATTGAAGCGATTTCCGGAAGGGCGTCGGTCATCACCGCCTCCTCCGCCACCACCCCAGCGATCATTGGTGCGGGGAGCGCTAGGGCGACGATCACCGCCTCCACCACCTCCGCCACCGAATGGAGGTCTGCCTCCCGGTCTTGGTGCACCGCCACCTGGACGACCACCGCGATCATTTCCTCTTGGAGCTGGATCTGATTCTTTGACAAGAACCTCTTTTCCATCCATTTCAACTCCATTCAGATTTTCAATGGCAGCTCTGGCGCCTTCTTCAGAAGACATATCCACGAATCCATAGCATTTTGACATGCCGGTATCGCGATCCATAATCACCTTAGCATCAAGAACATTGCCATAGGCTTCAAACATTGCCTTGAGACGTTCAGAAGTGACGTTCTGGGGCAGTTTAGCGACAAAAAGTTTCATTTATAAAAAAAGTTAATGTTTAATTTTCAATTGAAGTACGAACAGCAAATCAGATTTAAAAGCTTAGGCTAAAAACAATTGTCGCTGAACGAAGAGCCTCCATCGTGATTCCAAAGGTAATGGAATTCTGATTATGTCAAACAAATGTTATGTGTAAGATTTGTCAGTTTCCACGATTTCCGCTGTCCGTTATACTTCATTTTTTTCGACCAGAATTCTGGTCAGATCATTCAGTTGCCGCACCTTTTCCTGGAAGTTTCCAGTCAGACGATTTCGGATTACCTGCATATTCTCGAGCACAACATCAATCTGATCCGGCAAAGTTTCATTTAACATTTCCCTGATCCGCTTTGCTATCGTTGGTGACTTGCCATTGGTAGAGATCCCGATTTTGAGATTGCCCTTTGTGACGATAGCACCAAGGTAGAAATCGCAGAGATCCGGCGTGTCAGCTACGTTGACCAGTTTTCCTTTTTTTCGGACTTCCTCCCATATGACCTTGCTGGTAGCTTTATCATTGATCGCTATGAAAACAATATCTGTCTGGTCAAGATCCTCAGTAGTAAAGGGTCTTTCGTGCATTTGTACATTGTCTAAATCACTGGCCAGTTCGATGACAGCAGGAGAAATTTCAGATGCTACCAGAGTAATTTTTGTCGCGGGAGAATTCTGAAGCACAGCATTTAATTTTTCAAAACCCACATATCCACCTCCAACAATTAATAACCGCAATTGCTCTAATTTTAGAAACACAGGGAACAGGTGATTGCTATCTTTTGTCATTTACATTTTATTGATTCAAATGTTACAATGGGATTTACAATTCGAATTCGTGGATCCATTTCTTCGCGTGACGGGCTGCGTAAGAAATTATTATATCAGCTCCGCTTCTGGCCAGTGCCGCCCATGTTTCCATATGTGCTGCTTCACGTTTGAGCAGATTTTGATTCGCCATGATCTCAATGGCTGCATATTCTCCACTTACATGATAAGCTGCTATGGGCTTAAGCGTTTGTAGTTTCAGTCTGGCAATGATATCAGTGTAAAGACCTGCGGGTTTTACCATCAGGATATCTGCACCTTCCTGATCATCCCGCAGAGCAGAAGACAGGGCATCATTTGGATGAAATGGTGAAACCTGGTAAGTTTTCCTGTTTTTCAAAACGGAAGCATTCGGAGAGGAATGACATGCATCGCGGAAAGGACCATACCATTGGGAACTGAATTTTGCCGCATAACTCATGATGCTCACTTGGTCATGTTGAAAAGCATCGAGGTGCGTGCGTATAGCACCAATTCGTCCATCCATCATATCACTGGGTGCAATACAATCTACTCCCGCGTGAGCCAATAATGTCGAATACTTAGCCAGTACTTCAACTGATTGACTATTCAGGACTGTAGTTTGATCGGCATTCAGAATGCCGCAATGGCCATGCGTGGTATAGCTGCACAGGCAGACATCGGCTGATATCCAGATATCATCATGAAATTGTTCCCTGATCTTCCGGACAAGATTTTCAGCAAAGGTGAAATCAAAATCTTTTTCTTTTTTACCAGCAGGTATCGGAAAGAGTAAAAATTTAGAAATGCCATTTTCAAGATCATGCTCAATGGTATTGTACACCGAGGTCATAGTATCAACTTGTACACCCGTTAACCCAGGCACTTCTCTTGCCTCATGAAGATTTTCCTCCACAAATATTGGCTGGATAAAACTCTTATGACTTAGATGAATGCCGGATGTTAATTCCCGGATATGGCTATCCGTTCTCAGGCGACGCTGAGTGGCCGGGTAGAATATTTTCTCCATTGTTCAAATGATTTAATGGTTGGGAATATGATCGGATTGATTCCATGAAGTTGTAACAGTGTGGCTGTCTCTCCTGATGGAGATACGTGAAGGACATTATCTGAAATCACATGTTTGTATTGCAGGTATTGATGAATGCTGGTCCAGAAGATGATGTCTGCATTCTCCATGGCCTTTCGCAGAACAGGATTTTCTTTCGGAGCAATCCGATAGGTGTAAGTTGATTTCCAGCCTTTCTTCAGCCAATATTTTGCTGCATCCTCATGTGTGATTACATGAAGATCATTTTGATGGAGATTGATAACCGGTTGAGCAATAGTTTCTTTTAAGGATTCCAGGCCAAGACCATCCGTGCATCCTTCCACCCAGATGCCCCGTTTCGCTAATTCAATCCAGGTGCGCGTGCCGGAGGTCCAAACTCTTTTCGTGCTTACCAGTTTTATTACTTCCTCATGCAGAACAGCTTTATGATTGGATATATAAAGAGCTGCATCATGAATATTAAAATTGGATTCACGGTATGCGTAAGAAAAAAACCTACCCATATGATCCGAAGTACTTAATACATTTTTTTCTTCCAGTTCCACTTCTGGTAAGCCTGACCATTTACTGAACGTAAATCCTGTGGCATCTCTCCCTGCAGCATATAAAATATTTTGACCCTTTGAGGTCATAAACGTTGTAACTCCAAATTGCTGTAAACTACCTGTGCCGTATTGTAACGCTTCCCGTTTTTCAATCGTTACCTCCTCATGTAATGCTTCGTTGTTTATTTTTTTTAAAAGTGCCACCATTTCAAAATTATCGGGATGGGCTTCTGCTACAATGGCTCCCTGGCAGGGTGCAGGCGTGCATTCGATTAATGGGAGGATCATTAATCTTTTACCGGATAATAAATGTCTGATATAAGGTCCGGCATCACTTCGGAGCAACCGATTCAGTCCTGCTGTTGCCAGGATAGTGCCATCATATTTACCTGCATGTAATTGTGCAAGACGACTTTCCACGTTACCCCGAATAGATTGTGTTTTGATATCGATGGAATCGGAAAGTTGAGGGAGCGCCTTCCGAAGAAAAACAGTTGCCATTTCTTCTCTTCGTGGAGAACAAGTCCCAATGATCACTTTTTTGCCGGCTTTAATTTTTTGTTCGATATCCGGATTAAAGATCGCAACATCACGGGTATCATCCCGATCCACGATCGCAAACGCATCATGGCTGAAGTAATGCCTGGCACTCATATCTTTTAATGAATGAACTGCTATGTCGGCCTCACCCTGATAGAGTGCATCAAAGATCTCCTCCGTAAAAAAATCAGTTCCATCCAGTGAGGTTAGTGGGACACATAATTCCCGATCTCCCCGGCTTGTGCGCCCGATGATTTCTACATTCATTCCCGGAACAGCATCTTCTATTTTTTTTCTGACGATGTCAGCCTGCAACAAACTGAGCCTGCTGCTTCGGCAGATAATTCTTACTGTTTTCATGGAATATGGTTTTTAAACTATTCACCAGGTGATGCACATGATCTTGTGTGTGTCTTGCAGTTAATATGATCCGCAAACATTCTTCTCCAACGGGAACTGTAGGATAATTTACTGGCTGGACATAAATTCCAAATTGTGTTAAAAGGATGTTTGCCAACTGCCTGCATTTTTTAGCATCTGCGATAATGAGGGGTGTGATGTGTGATGTATTGTGTGCATACGCGATGCTGGCATCATCCAAAAGGTATCTTACATATTTGACCAGGCTGAACACATATCCGGAGTGTTTTCTGTTCTTTTGAATGATAGTAATATTTGTGTTTACAGTTGCACATACGAAGGGTGGGAGAGAGGTTGTAAAAATAAATCCACTTCCAAACGACCTGATGAAATCCACGATCCGGTGAGAAGCCGAAATATAACCTCCTATCACTCCAATCGATTTAGCAAATGTTCCGTTAACGATATCCACTTCTGATTGCAGACCTTCCTGCTCAAGGATACCAGCGCCAGAGTCGCCGTATAATCCAATCGCATGCACTTCATCGATATAGGTTAAAGAATCATAGTTTTTAGCTAGTTTGAGTATTTCCTTAACTGGGGAAATTGTACCATTCATGCTGTACACGGATTCAAAGACAATCATTTTGGGCTGGTCCGCAGGAATTGAAGCAAGAATACTTTCGAGATGGATAACATCATTGTGTCTGAAGATTAATTTTTTATTCCCTGCTGAACGCATTCCTTCAATGAGTGAAGCATGATTTTTTTCATCTGAAATAAATACGAGATTTGGTATATGCCTACCAATGGTTTGAAGTGTTGTCAGGTTAGCCAGGTACGCGCTTCCAAAAATTAATGCTGATTCTTTCTTATGCCAATTCCGTAAAGTTTCTTCCAGAACAACGTGATGGTTTGTTGTGCCGGAAATATTCCTGGTGCCACCACTACCTACACCACTTTGATTCATAGCATTGGTGACTGAGGGGAAAATTGCCTCATTGACACTCATGCCCAAATAATCATTGCTGCAAAAATTAATTGCCTGCCGTAAGTCACCGTTCTTTTCATATGTGAACTCAGGAAAGGTTCTGGCATTTTTATGAATATTCAGGAAATACCTGTAATTGCCATTTTCGTGCAACTCCTCAATTTTTCTTTCAAATATGTCTGTATACATTTTCATGAGGCTTAATTTTTTGAGATCCACTTGCGATGGGAAAAATCACCGAATGTCTCATTGCCTGATTTTTCATTTTTGAATATTGCAAAGAGTTCGTTTAGTGTTTCCAGGATTTGGGATTCATCCAGGCTTTCCTTAAATTTTGTATTCAGCCTTTCACCTAATTTGTCACCTCCAATGTGAAGATTATATCTGCCATATGCAGTACCTACAAAACCGATCTCTGCTGCATACGGGCGTGCACAACCATTGGGACAACCTGTCATTCGCACAGATATCTCCTCTTCTTGCAGATTGTACTTAGCTAATAATGGTTCGATCTTCGAAATCAGGGAAGGAAGATATCGTTGCGCTTCAGCCAATGCTAAGGGGCAGGTATTAAAAGCCACACACGCCATTGCATTCTTTCGCACTGGACCAGCCTGACTCGTATGTTGGATGAGGGCATATTGCTCTAAAAGAAGGTCAATTGTATCTTTATCAGAATCATCAATGTCACTCAGAATTACATTTTGATTTCCGGTAAATCTGAAATTTACCTTGTCGGTCTTTGCAATCTCATACAAAGCTGTTTTGAGTTTTACATTCTCATCATCCAGTACTCTTCCGTTTTCAACGAAAAGGGTGTAGTGCCATTTTCCATCCGGACCTGGCTGCCACCCATAAAAATCTTTCCTGTCTGTAAATTCAAAAGGTCGTACTGTATCTAGCGTAAAACCACATCTATGTTCTAATTCTTTTTTAAAAGCATCCACGCCTATGCGATCCAGTGTATATTTTAACCGTGCTAACTTTCTGTCACTCCGGTCACCATAATCTCGCTGGATCGTAATGACTTCATACACCGCTTTCAATATTTTTTCTTCAGTATCTAAAGATCCAATCAGTGTACCGAGACGTGGATAGGTTTGTTCATTTCCATGTGTTGTTCCTAATCCTCCGCCAACAGCAATATTGAAGCCTTTAAGTTGATTGTTTTCCACCACCGCGATTAAGCCAATATCATTAGTAAATACATCCACATCATTATTCGGTGGAATAGCGATTGCAATTTTGAATTTCCGTGGCAGGTAGCGGTCCTGGTACAATGGATCGTCTTCATTCCTGTCGGCCAATTGTTCTTCATCGAGCCAGATCTCATAATAGGCCCTGGTCTTCGGAAGCGTCATCAGGCTGATCTTTTCAGCATATTGGAAAATCTCTTTGTGTGCAGGAGACTGATTGGGATGGGCACTGCAGATTACATTCCGGTTTACATCCCCGCAGGCTGCAATCGAATCTAAACCCTGCAGGTCAAAAGCTTTCAACGTAGGTTTTAAATGTGATTTTATAATACCATGGAGCTGAATTGTCTGTCGTGTTGTGATCTTAATGACACCGGTTGAATGTTCTCCAGCGATGTGATGTAATGACTGCCATTGTGCTGACGTCATAAACCCACCGGGAAGTCTCAGCCGGACCATGTATGAATACAACCATTCCAGTTTTTTCGCCGTACGTTCTTCCCTGCGATCACGATCATCCTGTTGGTACATGCCATGCAGTTTGATAAGAGACTGATCGTCTTCTCTCAGGCTACCGGTGATCTCATCCAGGAGACTTTCTTTCAGTGTTCCACGGAGACCGTGACTTTCAGTTTTGATCCGTTCGACAGGTGATAATTTTTTCGGTGTTGTCATGATTCCACTGAATTTTAATAAACGTCTTTTATAAGTCTGTTTTCATTCTCCAGCATAACAAGGAAATTTTTAGATTCTTCCCGTGACAGCTTGCCGTGATCTTCGAATACTTTTAGTAATGCATTTTCTATGTCTATACTATTGGGATCCTTTGTACCACATATGTAGAGGTAAGCACCACTATTAATCCATTGGAATAATTCATTGCCCTGCTCCAGAATTTTATGCTGAACATATTTCTTCTCTGGCTGATCACGTGAGAATGCCAGACTTATTTTGGAAAGAACTCCGGTGTGTGAGAAGTTTTGTAGTTCTGACTGGTATAGAAAATCGGTACTAAAATGTTGGTCACCGAAAAAGAGCCAATTCCTTCCTGAAGCTCCCATTGCATCCCTTTCTGAAAGGAAGGCACGGAAGGGTGCGATACCCGTGCCGGGACCGATCATGATTACATCAAGTTGTGATTCAGGTAACCTGAAAGACCGATTTTTGTGGATATAAAATTGTAAAGATGTTCCAGCGGCTAACTCCCCTAAAAAATCACTGCACAGACCAAAACGCTGATCTTCATTAACATGGAAAGAATGTCTACTGACAGTCAGATGAATTTCAGAATCTCCATGCGCGGCAGGCGACGAAGAGATAGAATATAATCGTGGAGCAATCGGCGCAAGCAAATTAATCACCTGGCCAAAAAGCGATTTATCTGCCAATGGATATTCTAAGAGAAGATCCACAAGATCCATACGGATATCTGGTATTGTATGCTCCGTGATCGATGCGTATTTGCGGATGGTGGGAATGTTGAGATGACAGATATTTAAATGGTTCCTAAGCAATTCTTCTACACGACCAGTAACCTTTGAAGTTTCAATTATCAAATCTTTATCGATCCCCGTGAGTGAGATGATCAGGTCAACCATGGATTTACGATTAGAAGGAATTATCCCCATCGCATCTCCCGGCTCATACACAATTTGTTCAGCGGATGTAATTTCGAGATGATAGGTTTGTTTATTGGATCCCTTGTCATTTAAATTAATAGTTGATCTGATCGTGCCTTCGTAGATTTTTTTAGTTTTTGATTTACCATTCAGGTTGATGTCTTTTTTCGTAATAGGACCTGATGATTCTGTTTGTTTTATATTGACTACACTGTGAATCCATTGTTTTGCTTCTTCATCAAAATCAACATCACATTTTTGCAACCCGATTATGGCTTTGGCGCCAAGCGTTTGTAAACGCTCATCAATATCAATCCCCGTTTGACAAAATTGAGGGTATGATAAGTCGCCTAACGCGAGAACACTATATTTCAGATCAGGCAGGGATGTATCGGTCTGATGGATATAATTATAAAATGACCTGGCAGATGCAGGAGGTTCTCCATCACCATGTGTGCTCACAATAAGGAAGAGAAATTCTTCTGCAATCAGATCTTCCGGACGGTATTGATCGAGGGAGTTCAACTTTACACGGATGCCAAGTTTTTTACCTTCAGATGCAAGTGTCGTTGCAATTCGTTTTGAATTTCCGGTCTCTGTTCCATAGAGGACGGTGATCTTTTTGGCACGGGCTATTTTTGGTTCATTGGTATGGATGACTCCGGCATCTTGTCGTGTACCATTGGCAGCGATTCCCGCGAGATATCCATTCATCCAGATCAGTTCCTCTTTGGAGAATCCATCGATTAACTGCGTCAGTTGTTTTAATTTTCCTTCAGCCAGCATATTAGTTAGTAATTGCTTGTTTCGTTAATGCATGAAAAACACTTCCTGTTGATACATGATCGAACCAGGAAAACTCTTTATGGTGATTTACTACATAGCCAATGATCACCAGGGAAGGTGAGCTAAATTTTTTGCCAGCAAAGTCAGCCTCTACTTGTGCCAGCGTACTGATATGTACTTGCTGATACATCGTTGTTGCCTGTTCAACAATTGCCACAGGATTATCTGATTTGCTGCCATGTTTCCTGAGTTGGGCTGACAGATAGAGGATATTTTTGCCACTCATATAAAATACAAGTGTGTCTGTTGTTTTTGCAAACGCCTCCCATTGCTCAGGGGTAAAGTCACTGTTTGGATTCAGCGTAATAAATTGGACTCCCTGGGCATATCCTCTCGCAGTAAGAGGTATCCCCGTGTATGCTGATGCTCCTGATGCTGCAGTGATCCCGGGTATTATCTCAAATGGAATATTATACTTTTTGATTGCATATAGTTCATCAAGTACATTGCTAAAGATGGCCACATCCCCTCCTTTCAAACGGACTACAATTTTATCAGCCAGAGCATGAGAAATGATTTCGTGGTTGATCCATTCCTGGGAAATTGAATTATCATTAAATCCTTGTTTTCCGCATTGAATGATCAGCGTCTCAGGTCGCACATTTCTATGGATAACTTCAGGATTTACTAGTCTGTCGACCAGGACTACATCAGCAATCTGTAGTCGTTGTTGTAGTTTTAGTGTGATCAGATCAGGGTCACCCGGACCTGCGCCGGCGATGATGACCTTACCATGTTGTCGTATATGATCCATATGAAGGAAGAGTGAAAAACCTGGAAATGTTAAGTAGCAGAAGCCCTGAAAGGCGAAAAATCAATTACGGAGAAAGAAATGAAAGGGAAATAGGGGAGGTTGCTGTGTGCAGTCTACTGACAACAACAACAGGGCATACAGGGACAACAACAACGCAAATCCATACACTGAGCAGTGTATGCTGAAGATTGAGAAGTGTTTTTATTAAGTCTCTGTTGCATTATGGTTCGTGATGAACTTTGCCAAAAGTATGGCTTTTTGTATTACGTGCTAAAATTATGCCAGTATTATTATAATCTTAACATTGACAGCCTGGCTAAAAAAGAAACCCGCACATCTCTTTAGAGATCTGCGGGTCATAAATACATCATGTAATAAGTGAAAATGGCGATTCCGGAGATCGCTTATTTTCCTACTCTTCTTACTGCGCTGGCAGCTCTGCTGACGCCTTTATTAAGTGCTTTCGCGCCTTTGTTGATTGTTCGGTTAGCATTTCTTGCTCCTTTGTTGAGTGCTTTGTCGGCTGAACGGGCAGTTTTGCCTGCTGCCTTGTCAACTGCTTTTGCACCGCGTGTTACAGCTTTATCGGCAGCCTTCGCTCCTTTTGTTACTGCTTTATCTGTGGCTTTAGCAGTGCGTGTCGCAGCTTTATCAACTGCCTTTGCACCTTTGGATGCAGTATTATCTAAGGCAGCACTTCCTTTCGCTTTGACATTCGCAGCAGTGTCTTTAGCAGCGCCTTTCGCTTTATCTAACGTTGCGCTTCCTTTCGATTTGACATTAGCAGCTGTATCTTTTGCTACACTTTTAGCTTTGTCCATCGTATCGGATGCAGCTTCTTTTACATTTCTTCCGGTCGTACGTGCTGCTTTTTTTACAGTGTCAGCTGTTTTTGAAACAGCTTTGCCGGCAGCGTCGGCGGCTTTGTTAGCAGTCTTCTTGATTTGTTTTGAAATTCTGGCCATGATACATTATAGGTTTTAAAGTGAGAGAATACATATCAAACAATTGGATAATATTAACAATATATAAAATGAAAAGTTTACAACCCGGTAATGTTCGCGCCTCACTCTAAATGTGCGAGTGCAGGTAGTATGGAAAGTTGTTGATAAAATGTGTTAGCAGAGACGTCCTATGTAAACTGCACTGTGTACACATCTGATTTATTACGCTGAATGTTGGGAAACCGAAATGCGCCGGGTTCCGGAATTTCTTCAACGAGGTCGAAGAACAAACATGATTTTGGAAGACCGGTGAAGATCAATGAAAACTGGATCGTTGAACCGGGAGGTACACTCATCCATTCCGGAGCCATCGGGATGTTTTCTGCAAGGACAAGCTCGCTGCGGTGCTGAACATCATTAGCAATAAGGAATGTCGTTGGCCAGATACGGATATACATCCCTTCTGAACCAGCTGTATGCACACAATGAATGATGACCTGATGTTCCTGTTCCGGAAGGGTTTTAGCCTTAAGAGACGAACGGGTTTTTATAACTCCTGCGGGAGAAGATGGGTTAGCAGCATCAGACATGATGCAAAAGTAAGAAACTAGCCAATACGTAATTTTCAGGCTTTCAATTTGATCTCACCGCTTTTCTCGCGTTGCCAGTACCTGAGTTTGTTAGCTTTTACATGTATAAGCACGAGACCAGGGGTATCTATTCCTTTTTTGAACCATCGTTCCAGATCCTTTACCCAATGGTCTTCGAAGGCTGCTTTATTTCGGATGAGTTTTGCTTTTCCTGAGATACTGATATACAGATCCTTTGGTCCTTCAAAATCCAACACGACATATGGATTCATTTCCAGCTCTTTTACTTTTTGGGATTTCCCTTCCGTGAAAAAATAGGAACTGCCTTTATAGGTCACATCACGATTGTTGCTCATGACGCGGCTCGTCAGGCTGCGGCGTGTGGATTGTGTCACCATCATGCAGAAATCAATTTTCCGCATACTCTCCGCTAATGATTTGAGGGATAATTTTGGCATCGTGTATTCTTTAGGATAGAATACAATGAAAAGCGAAGAGATGTTTAAAAAGAAGTGGAGCTAAGGGGAGTCGAACCCCTGACCCCTTGCATGCCATGCAAGTACTCTAGCCAGCTGAGCTATAGCCCCAATCTTATCATTTCAAATTTTTAAAAATCAGGATTCGAACCCCTGACTTTGGCGCTGTTAGCGCCACACTCTAGCCAGCTGAGCTATAGCCCCAATCTTTAAGGAATGCAAACATAGAAGAATTTTCAGAAACCGTTCCGGAACGAATTCTCCGGGGGATTGCTTTTCAGGGGTGATTGCATAGCTTTGCGGTCCCTTACCATAAAATCTTATGAAACAAGTATATATAGTATCAGCTGTCCGAACGCCCATAGGTAGCTTCGGCGGTTCATTGATGGGTTTGTCTGCCACTGCCTTAGGTGCCAAGGCAATCACTGGTGCTCTTAAGGCTGCTAACATTGCTGCCGAGGCTGTGGAAGAAGTACTCATGGGGAATGTAGTTTCTGCTAATCTCGGCCAGGCGCCAGCCAGGCAAGCGTCACTCGGAGCCGGTTTGCCAAATACGGTTCCCTGCACGACCATTAATAAAGTGTGTTCTTCAGGGATCAAGTCCATCATGTTTGGTGCACAGGCGATAGCTCTTGGACAGGCAGATATTATCGTTGCTGGTGGTATGGAGAGCATGAGCAATATTCCATATTACGCTGCAGGTATGCGATGGGGCACCAAATATGGCCATACGGAAATGATTGACGGATTGGCTAAAGATGGTCTGACAGATGTATATAGTCAGACGGCGATGGGGAAAAGTGCGGATGCCACTGCTGTGAAATATAATATCTCACGTGAAGCGCAGGATACTTTTGCAATTGATTCCTACACCAGGGCACAGAAGGCAACGAAAAACGGAAATTTCAAAAATGAAATTGTGACCATAGAGATCCCGCAACGTAAAGGTGATCCTTTGGTCATAGATAAAGATGAAGAGTGTTTTAAAGTAGATTTTGATAAAATCCCAACACTGAAACCTGCTTTCAATACTGATGGAACTGTTACTGCTGCGAATGCATCCACATTAAATGATGGTGCTGCTGCAGTGATCCTGGCCAGTGAAGAAGCTATTAAAAAATATGGGTTAACACCGATCGCACGAATTGTATCCTATGCAGATGCGGAGCATGATCCATTTTGGTTTACTACAGCTCCGACTTTGGCTGCACCAAAAGCATTACAGCGTGCAGGTCTGACGACCAATGATATTGATTTTTATGAAGTCAATGAAGCATTTGCCGTAGTGACCATGGCCTTCGAACAAACACTGGATGTTGACCATGATAAAGTAAATGTAAATGGGGGTGCATGTTCATTAGGACATCCATTAGGTGCATCAGGAGCGCGAATTGTGACAACGCTGGCGCATGTGCTTGATCAGAATAATGGTAAGTATGGATTGGCCACTCTTTGTAATGGAGGAGGTGGTGCTTCTGCTCTGATCATCGAGAAAGTTTAATATCAAATTTCATCTTTCACCCAAATAGTAGAGCATGCTCGGTAACAAAATCAGAGGATATGGACGACTGGTGTTCATCTTTATCGTGACTGCTATTTCGTTCCTGACCGTTATTATCATCGGGATTTTGCCTGTTGGTAATAAGTATAAGATTGGTTTGAAGATTAGGAAATTCTGGTCGCGCATGTGTCTTGCCATCTTAAACTTCCAGGTAGAGGTTTGGGGAAAATTTCCAAAGGATCGGAATTATCTCTTTGTTGGCAATCATCGTTCATCGCTTGATCCATTTGTATTCTTATCCTACGGTGCTGGCAACCCGGTTAGCCGTGGTGACGTAGCGAAATATCCGCTTGTGGGAAAAGGTGCTGTCATGACGGGGATCATATTTGTTGATAAAGAAAGTAAGAGCAGCAGGGGTGCGACGAAAGAAGCGATCTACCAGGGATTAAAAGATGGAAAATCGATCATGATCTACCCTGAGGGAAAAACAGGTGCTCAACCGTTGACCACAACATTTCAAAAGGGATCCTTTGAGCAGGCTGCGGAACTTGGCGTACCGGTCGTTCCATTTGCGATTGAATATGAAAGTATCAATGATTATTGGGATCATACAGATGGTATGCTCCTGCATTACCTGAAGAATCTTGCGAAACCAAGAACCAGGATCAGGTTGTCTATTGGTGAGCCAATTGTGGCTGATAATGCCTGGACATTGCTCCGGCAGTCACAACAGTGGGTGAATGATGAGATTGTGAAAATGCGTAAAGATTGGGGCGGGCTGGCACCTGAGATACCAGCAAAAGCAGGGAAAAGTGCGGTTCATTAGGGGCGTTCTTGGTTATTAGATAATAATATTTACCTTTGCCACCCGCTCAAAAGGGAGTGGGAACAACTAAACGTTGTAATACACGTTACAAAGAAACATCGCGGGGTGGAGCAGTTGGTAGCTCGTCGGGCTCATAACCCGAAGGTCGTAGGTTCAAGTCCTGCCCCCGCTACTACGAAGAGGTACTGGAGGAATTCAGTGCCTTTTTTTATGTTACTGAATAATATTCTTCATTGCTTATTTGTGACGCCATTTTAGCTATTATCCCATGCATGAGATTATCGGCCAACTATCCATTCTGGACATCGTCCTGATCTTTTTTCTTGCTTCCATCTTATGTGCTCACACGGGGATCACATGGGCAGGTGTACTTCTGCAACCCGGAAACCTCCTGGACTTCCTACCCTCCAAAATTGAGCGTATAAAGAGTCCGTATCTTCAAAATTTATTAGAGTGTCCTAAATGCGTGTCCGGCCAGTTTACCCTGTGGACCTATGTCGCTTTATGTATTCATTACCAGGTTTTTCATTGGTTCTTTTCCATAGCATTCGGCATTGCATGGATTTGCTGGATTATTACATTGACCACACTTCTGCATAAAATTTATGGGTTTAAATAGATCAAATTAGCCTTTTACCCTTTATATGTGCGTACTAATGTGCGTAATACCGGTCATTCAATTATATTGTTTATTGAAACCAACGACTGACCTTTCCTGTGATTTTTGAGTCTTTCCAAACCAAAAACCTGATTTTCAAAAACCGGATCATCCGCTCGTCCATAGGAGGACGAACATCGTATTATGATGGCACGATAACGTCTGCGTTTAAAAATTTTGAAAAACGATTTGCCGAACATGATGTTGCAGCCATCATATCTGCAACTATAGCCGTCAACGATAGCACAGCTTCTCCAATGGAATATCCCAAGCTGACGCATGACCGTTTTATCAAGCCTTTTCGGGAAGCCATAAAAGCTGTACAGCAATTTGATTGCAGGTATATTGTGCAGATCGGTGATTCCGGTGCACATTCCCAGGTAAGTCTTTTTGCACAACCTGAAGACACAAAGTCTTCATCTACACTTTTCGATTTCTTCTATGGGTACCAGAATCGGCATCATGCTATGACAGCGGAGGAAATTGAAATTTCAATTCAAAATTTTGCAAATGCTGCACTCAGGGTACGCGAAGCGGGAGCGGATGCTATTGAGATCACGGCCTCCAAAGGTTATCTCATACAGCAGTTTCTTAATCCTGGTGTCAACAGGCGCATTGATAAGTATGGAGGTAGTGTGGACAACCGGTTTCGATTTTTGGAAGAGATCATCATAGCAACAAAGAAAAAAGTTGGCGAGGATTTTCCAATTGGTATCCGGCTTTCATCCGGTGATTATAATTATATGCCCCTCAACATCCGGTTGCCTGTTGTATTTCCATTGCGTCATTGGTATTTTGGAAATACGATTACAGAAAATTTGTACTACGCACAAAAACTGAAAACGTTAGGCATTGAATATCTCCACATTGATAAAGGTTATGGGTTTCCAAATCCCAAAGGTAACCCTGGAACGTTTCCAGTGCATGAGGTGAAAATGTTTTACAATTCATGTCGACATCTCACTTTTAAATCGTGGATGCGCGCATTTCTTTTCAATGCGATTCCTGAATTTATCCTGCATCCTGTTGCTAATATTGGATGGAAACATATTCCCGGAATTTCTGCCGACGATGCAAAACGATTTAAGGATGAAACAGGATTGCCTGTGATAGCAAATGGTGGTTTTGAAGAACGCACTCTGATCGAAAGTACTTTACAGGAAGGTAAAGCTGATCTGATTGCCATGGCTCGACCTTTACTTGCCAATGTTAATCTCCTTCAACTTTTTAGACAAGGAATAAATATTCCCGAAAAGCCCTGTACGCACTGCAATCGTTGTCCTGTGCGAACTGCTACCTTTCCTCTTGGTTGCTATGACCAGTCACGATTTAATTCTTTGCATGAAATGGAAGAACAGATCATGGAGTGGTCGTCGTCGAGTGATGAGCGGATAATGAATAATGAGCAAGGAACAAGGAATGTAGATTTTTGAAGGTCAGTTGGTACTGGAGGTCAGAATAAGGAGGAAAGAATAACGAATAAGGAAGTAAAACAATCCAATTTGCTTGTTCCTTGTTCAATATTCAATATTTATTTAGTGGTACGGGTCAACATCCACATTGATCCGCACCGTAGTCAGTGATTTCTTTTTAATAATGTCGGCCTGGAAATCTTTAATTGTTGATTTAATATCCTGTATCAACCTTAAATCTTTCTCCATCTTAATAAAAATTTGGTTGATATACTGATTTCTTATTCTGCCCACATTTGGAATAGAGGGACCTAAAATGCGATTGCCATATTTCGCTTTTAATTCGATCGCAAACATTTCAGCAGCATCCCGACTTATATCAGCTTGTTTATGTTTCACTGTGATCGCAATTTGTCGCACCAGAGGAGGATATTTAAA